>JBDTHH010000541.1:0-14305 GCA_039937055.1 Ktedonobacteraceae bacterium
TTTGAAAGCAGAGGAACTGCTCATTCCTTCCTCTGCTCATTCCTGTACGACAACAGCATATTCAGCACGTTCATCTCGCTGGAAATAAGCAGGTGCGTATCGGAGAAAATACGTCGCCGAATCTCCGGCAAAAGAAGCCAGGGGTGAGACGGTTTTCACCCCTTTGACCCTGAAAAAGGACCTATGTTCCGTTTCCATCAAGGAAGTCGGTACTTCTGCCACTCTTACTTTGCGGCCCATGACACCTTACGTAGCGTTAGGCCTACGGCTGATGTAGTTTGTCTACTCTCGCTCGAGACGAGCTTTTTGGCAAGCGTGCCTTAATGAAAGGTATTTCTGGTGCGAACACTCCTTGCCCCCACCAGTCCGCCCAGCACCGCAATAGCTGTACCCAGCACGAGGTGTAGCAAGAGAAGTACGACACCAGCTTGCGTGATGATTTCACTGACATACACTCCTATCGCAACCTGTCTATATTGGGGAAGAGACAGAGTAAGAAAGAGCAGGCTCATCCCTGTTATCCCGCAATAGATCAGGCCGTAACAGAGGTTGACCCAGAGGCTGGTAAAAATGGCTGTACGTACTTGCGGGACGCGTCGGGCAGCGAAGAAGCCTGCCAGAAAATAGATAATCCAGTCTATCAGCGTGTAGAAGGCTGTGATGAAGTTGAAGACCTGAGCAAGATCGCCGAGTTTCAGATGGTATGAAGCTACCAGTTCTGCCAGGACGTGGCTGAACGCCGTGGTGATGGCGGAGCCAAGAGCCAGGCGCACGACGATGATAAGGCCAAATATCAGCCCGTATTTTAATGCGACACGTTGCATTGATCGTAAGTCCGCTGACAAAGGCGGAGAAACCGGAGAAGCCGAGGAACCAGTCGGCGGTTGGTGTGGCTCTGCTGTCCATAAGACTGGCTGTTCAGGTGGTCGTGGGGGGGGGTGTTGCATAATGCTATTTCTCTCCTCTTTTCCTCTTGCTGTACTTGAGAGTATACAACAATTCAGCTCAGCTTACACCTCTTTTCTTCCCTATCCCAGCCACCTTTTGCCGTATTCGATTTATGAACCCTTCTGTACCTTTTCCAACTTTCGTAGCCGTTTCATACGACGGCTCGCACCTGGCTCTTGACCCAGTGCGGGTCCGCTTCTCGTTGCAGGCCCACAGCGCGCACGGCTTTGGCGATGGTTCTCCGCTGCGAGAGCCGCACCTGCTTGTCTGTGGCAATCACCGCCACTTTCCCCTCCATTCCCCCGCGTTGCTCCCGGCTTGGCACCCATCCTCCATCCACTCCAATGATGGGTCGATCCTCTGGGGCCTCCTCCCTGGCTGGCGAACCGGGTGGGGTTGCACGTGAGGCGGGATCAGAGCTACCAGTTTCATTCTGGGATGTACACTGAAAGGGAAGATTTCCACAAAATTGCCTTTGTAGAAGAATGACTCTAGAGTAGGTTCTACAAGAGAGAAGGAGAAAAATTATGGCTCACGTCTCCGGCATAGGCGGCGTCTTCATTTATTCCAATGATCCCAAAGCGCTAGCAGAATGGTATACCAATCATTTCGGCATCGAATTTGAAGCAGATAAGAAAGAGGAGAACTTTTGGATGCTCTTTCACTCTCGTGACGACAACGAGCCATCGAAAAGAACGAACACAGTTTTTGCTATCATGCCAGCGAAGACTCCCTTGGGTCCTCGGCGTGGTGAATACATGATTAACTACAAGGTAGATGACCTGCAAGGCTTCATAGAGCAATTGAAGACGAAAGGGGTGAATGCTGAACCCGTTGAGGATGATGGACACATCGGTAAGTTCACCTGGATTACCGACCCAGAGGGGAACCGTATCGAGTTGTATCAGCCATATTAGCACTATCGCCTTGCCCAAGCACAAACTCTCCTAGCTGCTGAGCAAAAGCAGCATCAAGCGGTGCATGTTGATGTAGTAGAGCAAAACAGAACAGGTGAAGTTGTTGATGCTACCTCATCTGTACATCCCAACAGTATTCTGCACGAATGTAGCCTCAATTTACAAAATGGTAATGAATGAATCGAGGTAGGAAGCGATTTCTCTATCGTCTTCCTGGCTGATTTCCCAGGTTTCACCCTAAAAATCGTCGAACATTCACTATGTTAGTACATCAAGACCGGCGTGTATACGACAACGAAATTGTAGAGCCAGGCTGCATTTGCCAGCGAGATGTTCACACAGCCGTGTGAGCCTTGCGACGAGAAGGGGTCACCGCTCGCGTCCTGGTGCGGGTAGTTGGTGCCAGGACCGTAAGTGACGCGCCACCAGCTATCGTGGAGGAAGTAGCCGTTGCTGTGGTACTGCATGGCGTAGTGGATCGGCGTGTCAGGGTAGTAGTACGGTGACGACTTCGGCACGCCTGCCTTGAAGACGGTAGGTGATTTCTTGCCTTCTACCCACCAGGCGCCCGGAAGGCTCGGCTTGTCAGGTCGGCCCGTGGTGACCAGGAAGGCTTTGACCAGCTTGCCATGATCGTAGACGCGCATGGCCTGTTCCTCCAGCGAGACGACCACTACGCGCCTGTCCATGTCGCCATAGTGTTGCAGGAGTTGCAGGTCCGTCTTGTGAGGCTGGTTGTACGGTGTCTTGTCTCCGAAGTTGTCGGTCATGGCCTGGAAGTTGGTCAGGGACTTGTACAGCTCATCGATACTCCACTGGTAATCGGCGATAGTCTGGGCGCTGCTTAACTCGCCCTGCACCCAGCCGCCGATGCCACCTGAGCCATACTCGTAGCCAAGCGGGTAGGTGGTGTTGTTGGAGGTATCGTGATATGTGTGCTGTTTGCCCCAATCCGTGGCTTTCTGCTGAAGCTGCTGCTGGAGACCCTGGGCCTCGGCTTTCGTCGCCGGGATCTTGATGCCATCAACGTGGGTATTGAGCGTGATCAGGGCGCTCTGATAGGCGCTGCTCGTCTGAGCGCTGGTCAGGGCTTGCTGATCGCCGGTGTACTGCTGTTGGTACGGGGTCGCATCGCTGCCGTATTGCTGCATCAGCGCGATCCACTGTTGGAACGTCTGAAGCTGCATCTCGCCCTGGCTTTTCAGCGTTGGACTGATGCTCGGCGTCGGCAAAGACGTAGGCGCGCCACTCGCAGTCGTGCTCGCGCCGGGAGTGCTGGCGCTGCTACAGGCGTTGAGAAGTACCGCGCAGAGTACGAATGCGCTCAGCAGGAATATATATGGGCGCTGCCTGGAAGATCTTCTCTTCAATAAACCCTGGTAGTTCATATCGCCATCCTTTGTGATGCACTGCTGTGTTATCCAGCTATTCGGTACAACAAAGAGAGTAGCCTGTCTCATTCCATTTATTACGTTTAGAGGCTACACACTGGATACCCTGGCTCTGCCACACAGATAGTATAGCTCACTATTTCTTAAAACACAGTGACCTGTTGCACAATTCCGGGGCTAGCCATCTATGCGTGCCAGGATCTCGGCGTGTAGTTCCTGGGTACCTGCGGCCACCAGCGAGAAGACCTCGCGCAGATTGGTGGCGTTGCGCAGGGGCTGCCCATGCTGTGCCGTGACGATTCCGCCGGCCTCCAGCACGATACTGAGCGAGGCCAGGAACGATTCGGCGGTGAGCACGTTGCCGATGTCGATGTAGGCATCGTACGCGCCACTGGCGACATACACAATATCCATCGCTGAACTGCCGCTACGGCGCACGCGGCCCAGAGGAGGCTGCTGGATAATCAACTTGTGCAGCGTCTCGGTGTCGCGGCCATCAAAGTTGACGCCCGCCATGCACTCTGCGAAACGGGTAGCCCGGCTCACCTGGCAGCGGTGACCATTGCGAAATGCTCCCCCTCCCTGCTGTGCCTGGTAGACGGTCCCGCTGAATAGTTCTCCTACCAGTGCCCACTGCACATTCGCGGGTGTAATGGGCGCATCAATAGGCAGGACCGCCAGGGCTACTCCTGCCGTCATGACCCCCCGTGAGACATTCATTGAGCCATCGACAGGGTCGATCACAATGCGGTAGGTAGGCGCATCGCTGGTGCATAGAACCGGGCGCTCCTCTGTCACGATTTCAAAGCCGATGCCACTTTCGGTCAGTTCCTTGATGATGATTTCCTCGGCTTCATAGTCGAAGAGCATGGTTGTATGCTCCGGTGACTCCGCGTAGACCTGGCTCTCATTAAAGCGCTCGGAATGTATGTATGCTCGCACATGGCGGAATAGCTGCTCTAGAAGTTCTAACATATTTTACCTGCTAGCATTATATTTCATCTAAATTATATCATGTATCATAGCAGCGATGTTTGAGAGTACTATGATGCTACCGTTTGTACTATAAATGGCCGTATGCCTGTTTTTGCGAGCAGGCGTGTGCGCGTCAGTTGGATGGCTAGCTCGCCCTGGTCGCAGGCGATCCAGCGCCGGCCAAGGTGCTCTGCCACCGCCGGGGTAACGCCGCTGCCACAGAAGCAATCGAGCACAATGTCTTGCTCTTCGCTAGAGGCCAGGATGATGCGTTCGAGGAGTGCCTCAGGCTTCTGCGTGGCATAGCTGTTGCGTTCAGGATCTTTCTGATGCAGGTGGCTGATGTCGCTCCATACATCGCTAGGGGTGAGCAGAGTATCCTCGTCGTAGGTATAGATGCGCCCGGCTGAGCGAATGGTCCAGGTCGTGCGTCCATCGGCATCGACCTGCTTGCGCATATGGTTGCGACGCTGTGTTCCGCGTCGCTCAGCGATACGTTCGCCGTGAAAACAGTACTGCGCGGACCTGGTGTAGAGCAGGATACTATCATGTTTGCGGGCGAAGCTTTTGCGGTTGCGGCCCCCGGATTGATAATGCCAGATGATCTCATTTTTGAATCCGGCTCCCTCGGCCTGAGGGGACAGAGCGAAGATCTCGTCAAGGATAGCTCTGGCATAATGCGTGGTGCGCCAATCGAGGTGCAGGTAGAGGCTACCGTTCTGGGCGAGCAGGCGATGGAGCAGCAACAGCGTTTCGTATAGCCACTGAAGATAGCTATCCAGGTCGTTGTGCCAGCAGTCACTGTAGGCGAACTGCGAGCCGCTGGTAAAATTGTGGCCCGTCATGAAGGGTGGATCGATGTAGATAAGGTTGACGCGGCCAGCAAACTCTGGCAGCAGGGCCGGGAGCACGACCTGTTTATCCCCATAGATCAGGCGGTTGTGCCAGTCAGCGGGCGTATATTTCGATGCTTCGGGAGACCACGCGCTGGTGTGCAATACAGGTGCAAGGGGGGGTGCCTGGTATGTGTAGGGATTATGTTTGCCCTTCCAGATCAGTTCGGCCATAGGCGTGGTGCTCTTTCTCTCCTCCAGGCGTGTACCTGTGGAACAAGTCAGGAATACTGTGCATTTGTGTTGCCTGCATCATATGCAAGCTCGCGCGTGTCGTCAAGTTCGTACGGCCAGAAGTTTTGGTCGCCCCGGTTCAAGGAGATGAAAATGCGCATATAGCGGTAGCTCTTTCGGTTTATTTACATGACAGACACAGTGTTTTCTGATACTATACAAGAAGAGGCTTGTACAGGCGCTTCGCAGGGCTACCTCGGCTGAGATGCCGGTGCGCGAGAGAAGGTAGATGTCACATACACCATCACCAGGAGGCTATTTTCTAGCTGTTCTTGTCACCGCAGGTGCGACTTCTCGAGATGCCTTCATGCGCCGCACTTTTTTCGCTGATTGGCCCTCTCCTCGTGCTAGTACTAATGTCTATTCTGGCGGCCTCCACTGTGCGGTACTGGCAGGGACGAAAACATATACAAGGACTACAGCTACATGGAAGGTTTCGAGAAACGGTCATCAGTGCCATCGGGTCAGCAATATACGCAGGGGAAACGAGGGAGAGCAGGCGGCGCCAATCCTCTCAAAAAGTATGCCATGCTATTTCTGGTCGTGGCCTTTCTCGGCTATATAGGCTGGCAAGCGTTTCTCTATATAGGCAGCGATCTATCTCATAGTGGTCTGCCGGCCAGGCCAGGGGCGGGCAACTCGAATGTTGATAGCACGCTACCCTCAAAGGGTAATGAGAACAGTGCCGTGATCAGGCCAACTATCCATTATAAACGTCCCGCCTTTGAAGCGGGGATCGTCTTTCCCCAGTGGCATCAGGATGCATACGGCGCCTCCTGGCAGCAGCAATTGCCCGCTATCCAGACGCAGAGCGGCGCACGCTGGATAGAAATGACGCTCTTCCTCTCACAGGCCACCCCGACCTCTACGCAGGTGAGAACCAACCAGAGCGTTGCCACAGTAGATTCGTTTGCCTCCGGCGTACGCGCGGCCCATGCCCTGGGCTATCATGTCTTCGTCGTTCCATTGATGGGCGTCGATAGCCCGCCTGGCTCGTGGGCCGCGTCTGTGCATTTCTCGAACTACCAGGACGAGGCAAAGTGGTTTGACAGCTACTGGCAGACATATCAACCATACGTGGTCGCAGCTCAGCAGGCCGGCGCGGACCAACTGGCAATCGCCACCGAAACCGTCTGGTTGCAGCGTTCTGCCGCCCCGGCTTTATGGAATACCCTGATCCAGCGTGTACGCAGCGTTTTCACAGGCATCCTGACCTACGATATGGACTGGACAACGCTCAATGATCCTCTGCCCGCCTGGATGAAGAACCCGCAGCTTGCGTTGATTGGCGTCTCAGAATACATCTCGCTGGCAAATACCCCGGTCCGTATCGATCCGCCAAAAATCTTTTCCATGTGGAAGAGTACCATAAAAACCGCCCTTGACCGCGCATCGATAGAGTTGGGGAAACCGCTGGTAGTCTCGGAGATCGGTTATCGCAACAGCGCTGATACCTTCTACAATTCATGGAATCCCAACGCGTTGGGTTCCCCGCCTGATCCTCAGGAGCAGGCGGCCGCGTATGCCGCGGCTCTGGCCAATGTCATTCCCGATGAGCATATCATGGGCATCTTCTTCTGGGGGTGGGACAACGTTAGCGATTTTAAGCTCTCCGGTCAGCAGCTTACTCTAGGGGTGCTGCATAAGTGGTATAGCTCGCCACTGTCCTAAGATGGGCAGACATGTGGCTGGTGATGTGTAGCACCGGATAGAGATGCAAGGATGCGAAGTGGTAAAGAGAACTGAGTCAAACGGTCTAGGGGAGTCTTGATGAAACGTCCGAATCTGGCAGAAGAACCAACGCGTGGGCTTGATCAAGTCGTGATCACCGATGCAAGAGCCATGCGGCTCCAGGTTGCGCGCTACGCGGAGTGGCTCTCGGCACAGACGAGGCGCCATACGGCATTCAGCGCGGTCCAAGAAATGAACGAGTATGCTGCGAGTGCCGGGAAGGTCACGCTGGTAGGCAATCGTAAAGTTGAGATCTTCGCGCCCTTTCGGCCGGAACACTCGGCCCTGCAAACAATTACGACCTGGCAGACTGTGACATTGATCGCGCTTGTGGCCCTCTGGTGCGTAGGCCTCAACTTTTTTCGCCTGCAAGTGCTGGTGGGTACGATGGCGGTGATCACGTTCTTCTACCTGTTCCACCTTTTGTTGACTATCGTGCTCTCGCTCTTCACATTTCGGCGTTCGGCCGAGGAACACATCGACGAGGCGATTGTCTATGCCTTGCAGAGTGCCGACTGGCCTCACTATACCATCCTCTGCCCGCTGTACCGTGAGGCGCGGGTCGTGCCGCAGTTTGTGCGTGCGATGCGGGCGCTGGATTATCCGCCGGAGAAGCTGCAAATCCTCTTCCTCACCGAGGCCGATGACGCGGAGACGCGCAATGCCATTCGCGCCCTGCACCTGCCACCGCACTTTAAGATCGTAACCGTGCCTGATGGTCAGCCGCGCACCAAGCCGCGCGCCTGCAACTATGGATTGATGCAGGCCAGCGGGCAATACGTGGTCATTTACGATGCCGAAGACGTGCCGGAGCCGATGCAATTGAAAAAGGCGGTGCTGACCTTCGCCAACCATGGACCCAACCTGGCGTGCGTGCAGGCCAAGCTGAACTTCTACAATCCGGAGCAAAATCTCCTGACGCGCTGGTTTACCTCGGAGTACTCGTTGTGGTTTGACCTGATCCTGCCAGGATTGCAGCAGGCCGGTCTCTCTATCCCGCTGGGAGGCACCTCCAATCACTTTCCAACGCGCATCCTGCGTGCCCTGGGCGGCTGGGACGCCTTTAACGTCACCGAAGACTGCGATCTGGGTCTGCGCCTGGCGCGCTATCGCCTGGATACGGTCGTCCTGAATTCAACCACCTACGAGGAGGCAAATTCACGCCCCAAGAACTGGATTCGCCAGCGCTCGCGCTGGATCAAGGGCTACATGCAGACATACCTTGTCAGTATGCGCCACCCATTTCGCTACCTGCGCCCCGGCCATATGCGCGAATTTATCTCGCTGCAACTGGTGATCGGCGGCAAAACGGCTTTCCTCTTCCTCAATCCCATGCTCTGGCTGCTCTTTCTCCTCTATATCATTTTTCGCCCGTTCGTGGAGGCCCCTTATCAAAGCCTGTTTCCCAAACCGCTGCTGTATGCCAGCACGTTTACGCTGGTCTTTGGCAACTTTTTTTATATCTATATCTATCTGCTCGCCTGTTTAAGGCGCAGGCAGTACCGGCTGATCAAGTGGACGCTATTGGTGCCGGTCTACTGGGTGATGATGAGTATCGCCGCCTGTATGGGCGGCTTCCAATTGATTGTGAAGCCACACTATTGGGAGAAGACGGAGCATGGTCTGCACCTGGGCAAGAAACAGGCTCAGCCCCTGCCTGACTTTGCGACGCTCGATGCCACCTTCGCGGTCATGGATGAGCCGACGGTGCAGGTTCCCGTGGCCGGCTACCTGCGCCAACAGATCGAGCAGCAGTCCTCTTCAATTACGGCGGCTTTCCGCTCTATTGCTACCTTGCCAATACCGGCCTTTACGCGCCGGGAGCGCGTGCAGCTTGATCAGGCGACGCGCACACACAGGAAGAATCCCTGGCTGGTGGCCACGTTGCTGATCGCGGCGATCGCGAGCATTGCCTCCTGCTGGTACGTGTTCCAGCAGCACCAGATCTTACTCTACGGCGATGCCTATTCGCATATGATGCTCGCGCGGCGCTTCTTTGATAGCACCACTCCCGGTTTCGCGCAGTTGGGAGGCGTCTGGTTGCCGCTGCCACACCTGCTGATGCTGCCCTTTATCTGGAATGACTACCTCTGGCGTTCGGGCCTGGCCGGCAGTTTTGCCTCGATGATCTGCTACCTGTTCGCCTGCGGCTACCTGTTTCTGGCGGCACAGCGTCTCACAAACAATAACCTGGCCAGCTTCATAGGCACATTGGCATTTATGGCCAATCCCAATATTCTCTATTTGCAGTCTACCCCGCTGAGCGAGCTGGCCTGTATCGCCACCTCGACCATGGCCTGCTACTACTTTTTATGCTGGTCGCAAGATAACTTGCCGAAACAACTGGTCTGGGCAGCCGCCGGCACCTTCCTGGCGACGCTGGCACGCTACGACGGCTGGGCGCTGTTTGTGGCCTTACTCATCTTTGTGTTGCTGGTCAGCTTGCTCAGGCGCCAGCGCTGGGCGCAGATTCAGGGCAACTTGTTTGTTTTCGGTACGCTTGGCGGGCTGGGTATCGTGTTGTGGCTGTTCTGGAACCTGGTGATCTTCCACGATATCCTCTACTTCCAGAGAGGGCCCTATTCCGCGCAAGGGCAGGGCGTCGATATTACGACGCATGAGACCTATCATAACCTGTACGAGGCCATTCGCTATTACGGGTTTAATATCGTGGAGGTGTGCGGGCCAATCCTGGTGATCCTGTCCCTGTTGGCGTTCATTGTCATTCTTTTCCGGCTGCGGATCTCTCCGGTTATGCTGGCAGTGTTGGCATTCCTGGTGCCGGTCGGCTTTTATGTGCTCTCGCTCTATACCGGGCAGGTGGGTGTCTTTGTCCCTGGTGCCGAGCCTGCCAGTGATCCGCGCGTCCTCTTCAATGTGCGTTTTGGCTGCGAAGTGGCGGCAGCCAGCGGTCTCTTGCTGGCCTTCCTTGCTAGCTGGATGCAACAGATTCTGCCACGCATCCTGGGTATGCTGGGACAGGTGCTCGTTGTAGTGGCGGTCGTTGCCCAGATCTTCTTTCTTACCACCGGTGGCGTTGTGACCCTCCAGGATGGTCAGTTTGGCGGTTCCTGCGCGTTTCCTCACCTCATCAGCCTGTACCTTGCGCAACACTACACGGGTGGCAGGATACTCGAAAACACCTTCACCTCGAATGTCGATGGGGTGGATGCTGGCGTGCAACTTAAAGATATCGTCTATGACGGCTCTGCTGACCTCTGGACGCAGGCTCTCCGTGACCCTGCGTCAGTGGTTGACTGGATTATTATGGACCCGAAGAATCCAAGGGATATTGTGACGCAGCATATCAATACGAATAGCCTGCAATTCCAGCAACAATTTACGCTGGTCTACCAGGAGCAGTTTGGTCTCCGGCTCTACCACCGCAATGGGTTGCCGCCGTTGCCAACGCGTCAGGTGCCAGTGTCGGCCATGATAGATCTGAATGAGCATAGCCAGTGTATCATCAACCAGAAACATCCTCAATCCGCCTCTGCTGGCGGGACAGCATTTCTAACGCTTTTCTAATGGCTCTCTTGCGTTGTTCTAACACATTCTGTGGCATAACGTATGACGGAATATGCTAGATCACAACGGAGGATTACTATGGCCATAGATACCCACAAAGAGACATTGGACTTTCAGGCGGAAGTCACACAATTGCTGGATCTGATGATCCACTCGTTGTACAGCAACAAAGAAATTTTTCTGCGCGAACTGATCTCAAACGCCTCGGATGCGATTGACCGGCTGCGTTTCGACGCGCTCTCACAGCCGGATCTCTATGAGCGGGATGCCGAATTCAAGATTCGCGTCTCCTACGATAAAGAGGCCCGCACGATTACCGTGAGCGATAACGGTATTGGTATGGCGCGCGATGAGGTGGTGGAGAATATTGGCACCATCGCCAAATCGGGTACGCGGGAGTTCTTCCAGTCGCTCACCGGCGACCAGCAGAAGGATGCCAGCCTGATTGGTCAGTTCGGGGTGGGTTTCTACTCGTCCTTTGTGGTGGCCGATGGGGTGACCCTGACGACGCGCAAAGCCGGGCTGCCTGCCGCGGATGGTGTGCGCTGGGAGTCCAATGGGCAGGGCGAGTATACCCTGGAGACCGTGGAGAAGCCGGAGCGAGGGACAGAGGTGACGCTGCACCTGCGCGAAGGCGAGGACGAGCTGCTCAGCGGCTATCGCCTGCGCTCGATCATTCGCAAATACTCCGACCATATCTCGCTGCCTATTGTGATGAAGGTTGAGGAGGAAGGCAAGGAAGAAGAGGAGGTGGTCAACAAAGCCTCAGCGCTGTGGGCGCGCCCGAAGAGTGAGATCAGCGAGGAGGAGTACAGCCTGTTCTACCGGGATGTCGCGCATGATTTCAGCGATCCCCTGGCCTACGTCCACAGTCGCATGGAGAGCACCCAGGAGTATACCCTGCTGCTCTACATCCCCAGCCAGGCGCCCTTCGATATGTGGACCCGCGAGCATCATCATGGCGTCAAGCTGTATGTGCGCCGCGTCTTCATTATGGATGACGCCGAGAAGCTGATGCCGCGCTACCTGCGTTTCGTGCGCGGCGTCATTGACTCCAACGATCTCCCCTTGAACGTGTCGCGCGAGATCTTGCAGCACAACCGCCTGATTGATACCATCCGTTCGACCGCCACCAGGAAGGTCCTGGGCCTGCTCTCCGACCTGGCCACCAACGAGCCGGAGAAGTACGCGACCTTCTGGAAGGAGTTCGGTGCCGTCCTCAAAGAGGGCATGATCGAGGACCACGCGAACCGCGAGCAGATCGCTAAACTGCTGCGCTTTGCCTCGACGACCTCTAGCGGTGAGACCCAGGATGTGGCGCTGGAGGCCTATGTTGCGCGCATGCAAGAGGGCCAGGAGAAGATCTACTATATGGTCGCCGATAGCTATGCTGCCGCCAAGGATAGCCCGCTGCTGGAGATCTTCAAGAAGAAAGGCATCGAGGTACTGCTGCTCTCCGACCCCATCGATCATTTCCTGGGCCATGAACTGACCGAGTTTCAGGGGAAGCAGTTCCAGTCTGTCTCCAAGGGCGAGGTGGACCTGAGCGCAATGGAGGACGCGCAGGAGAAAGAGGAGCAGCAGAAGAGCGCCCACGCAGCCAGAGACCTGCTGGCCCGCCTCAAAACAGTCCTGAGCGAGAAGGTCAAAGATGTGCGGACCACCGCGCGCCTGACATCCTCGCCCGCCTGCCTGGTCGTCGATGAATATGGCATTGATCCCAGCTTGAGGCGCATGTTGCAGGCGGCGAAACAGGCGGTCCCGGAGGATAAACCGATCCTGGAGATCAACCCGCAGCATGCGATCATCGCGCGCATAAAAAATGAAACGGATGAGCAGCGTTTCACCGATTGGGCCTGGGTGCTCTTCGAGCAATCAGTCCTCAGCGGCGGCGAGCAGTTGGATAACCCGGTGAGCTTTGTGAACCGCCTCAATAGCCTGTTGGAGCACCTTTAATTCTCGACTTGCGCCGGGCGAAGGCTTGCCTCGTCCAGGGAGAATTCTGCGGGCAAGGTATGGTTTTTACAAAGGGGCAGGTTTTTTTTACGCAACGCTTTCCACCGTTCGTATGTTTGAGACGAAAGAGGCAGGTCGCGTAGGGGCGCCGTTTACAAGCCCGCCTGTTCACCGCAGAACATTTGCCGAAGAACAGGCGGGCTTGTAAACGGCGCCCCTACGCGACCTATTGCTACCACGTTCTTAGGTGGCAGCAGCCAATACTGTTCCTCTAAAGATTGCCTGGTTCTCGACGATACTAGTGTGTAGCATCGTTTCCCTACGAATGGCGCTATCTCATCTGGAGATCAAACATTCGTCGACGAACCGCGCTTTTGAGGAGCATTTTACATGTCTACATCCCTGTTACAAGAAAAGGTATTGTTAAGAAAAAAGTTGTTGCTATATGGCCTTGCTGCGCTTCTGCTGGCCTTTACTCTGGGAGGTGTTTGGCTCAGTTATCAGACGTTCCACAAAGGGCATGCGTCGGTACTTGGAGCAAAGAGGCGAGGGAGCGCCATCCTGGGCGTCCGCCCTTTCCCCGATACCTGGAACAACATCCATGCCTTTCTCACATTTAACTACAACATTACTAACTCCGCTACGGTAGCGAGTCACTATGATTTTGTGTGGGCCGCAGATCCGGCGAGCGTTGTTCCACTGCACACCGCCAATCCAAACATCTTCCTGACCTATTACATCCCTTTTCATCGTGATTTTGGGACATACGCTACGACGGGAACGCCTCTGAGCCTGAGTAGCTGGAAAACTGCCCATGCGGATTGGATACTCTATAAATGTGATCGCGTCACCCCTGCATATGAGCATAATATGGCGAATGTGCCGTTGGATTTCTCGAATCCCGCGGTGATCGCCTGGCAGATGGCGACGTATGCTCTGCCGGCCAGCGCCCATGGCTACGATGGGATCGCTGCCGATAATCTAGATATGCAGAACTCATCCGGCGCGTGCGGGACCTATCAGAATGGCAAGTGGGTGCAGCGTTATAGTGGCCAGGCCAATGACAGCCAGTGGAGCGCGGATGCCGTCAACTGGCTCACACAGATGCAAAGCGCCCTGCATGCTCTACCACATCCCCTGGCTCTGATCCCTAACCTGAAGGGAGTTTCTGTCGGAAATCCATTGCTGTCCCAGGTGCTTAGCCATAGTGATGGTGTTCTGGATGAGGGCGGTTTCACGGCTGGAGGGACTGGTTACCTGACTGACAGCCAGTGGACCCAGGGTGTCGCACTTATGGCGATGGTGCAGCAACTAAATAAGCCTTTCTATAGCATTAACCTGTTCTCCAACGTAACCCCTGCCACTATTCAGTGGGCACTCGCCTCTTACTTGATGGCGAAAGGGCATGCGGCTGCGCTGTACATTGCCGCTGCTAATGGGTACGGTTCAGATGCCTGGCATGGCGAGTATGCTGCGCGGATCGGCAGTCCCCTTGGTGCCATGTATACTCTACAAAACGTCTACTGTCGCGATTACAGTAGTGGCGCCAGTATCGTTAACCCTAGCTCAACGACATCCTATACAGTCACGTTAAATCCTGCAAATCACTACATTGACCTGTATGGGCATGCCATGGGAGCAACTATGACGCTGGCCCCGCACACCGGGATCGTGTTGTTATATACGTCTACTGGTAACGCTCATCCGCTCGTTGGCCATCCGCTCCATTAAT
>JBDTHH010000542.1:0-7189 GCA_039937055.1 Ktedonobacteraceae bacterium
GCCAAAACCGCAGGTTCCGCAACGCTGTTCGCAACCCACGGCGTTGCGCCGGAGATTGCCCGCCTGGTAGCCAAGCGCGGTACAGCCATCGGCGAGGAGTTGATTTTGTCTGTTGTGGGCACTATTCTCGGTATTCACATGGATGCGCTTCTCCACCGCCGCGAAGCTGTCCTGCAAGGTCGAGCCGGTAAGCTCGCTGATCCCTGATTGACGCGCCCACTCGTCGAGCACATATTCGGGTGTGCGGAAGGAGGTGGTCCAGTTCACGACGGTACCGCCGCCAAGCGTGCTGCCCGCCAGCACAATCACGCCCAGGTCCTTCGATGACAGCATACCACGCTTCAGATAGAGTTCTGGGGTAGCCTGCGCCTCTTGCAGGCTGAAGTTCGCTTCGTTGTTGTAGCCACCCTTCTCCAGCACGATCACGCTCTTGCCGGCCAGTGCCAGTTCAGCGGCCACCACACCACCGCCCGCGCCGGAGCCAATCACGACCGCATCGGCCTCCAGGGTGGTATCCTCTGTAATCTGTAGCGGCCTGATGGGTTGGGCAGCCGCAATGGGCGGCGGTTCCGGGGCCGTGTAGTCGAGCGCCTCCCAGTTGGGATTGACGCCCTGCTCAGTGGGAGCGGAGAAATAGATGAAACCAGCCAGACGTTTCAGGGCCTGAAAGCCCTGGCGCAGCGAGGCCACAGGGCTATTCGCCATAGCCAGCAGATAGCGCTCACGCTGTTCCTGTGAGAGCGCGGTAAAACGCTGCGGTCCCCTGAAGAGGAGCATGCCACCGAGAGGACTGGCCAGCAAGGTCAGCAACTGGCGAAACTCTGTCTGGGCCTGCACGCTCTCCCACGCCAGCGCCTCGGCGGCCAGCAAAGCGACGTTCAGGTCACCGGCACGGCGCCGGTAGTAGTCAGCCAGCACTTGAGTGCTCCCAGCCGGCGGCTCAAGCGAGGGCAGAAGCGTATCGCAGATAGCTTCCAGGATAGCAAACTCATCCCGTGAGAGCCAGCCAGCAACGCGGCCCTCCGTTGGCGTAGTACTCGCAGACGAGGTGACAGCCATGAACGAGACCTCCTTTGGGGGTATGATTACATTGCCGTATATAAAAAGTGAAATTGGCCGGGGAGGCAAATAAGACAGAACATTGTCCCTGGAAAATCAAAAATGCACCTTGCAAAAAGATTGGATAGAGTACTGCTTATGTAGTATAACATATTCGCTCACGATATGAGATATGGATCCGTATGCCGACAAATTGGCAGATTTTTCGCCTTGAAAGCTGAGATTGCATATGTTATAATCAGTAGATATGAGCCAGAAAATTTCTACCCGGCAGGGGTCCTTCAAACGAGCCTTTCTGTTGGGGTATTGCAACCCTTACCATATCATCTCAGATGATATCGCCGCATAAGCCTGGCGCATCTGCTTATGCGGCGGAAAAGTAGCGCCTACGTGGGGACACGAACGTTCTTTTGCGAACGGACGCGTCTCTATTGCGTGGCATGTTCTGCTTCTCCTCCCCATCTTCCTATCCGCCCCGATCTTCACGCTCTCTATTGGCACGTGCTTCTTCACCGCCAAGCTGATTGCCGCCAGGCCACCCAACTTTTATAGATACTCTTTGTCTGTGACTGGCAATCACGTGGCTTGCAGACAAGATCCTAGAAATTCTGGCTAGCCTGTGAAGTGAAGGAGACTCGAACAATGTTACTCGTCAATTTTTCGCGTGTGAGCAAAGATTACGCTGGCAACCCGGTCTTTCGTGACCTCGACCTGGATATTCTGGAAGGGGCGCGTATCGGCCTTGTCGGCGAGAATGGCAGCGGTAAATCGACCCTTTTCAAGCTTTTGTGTGGCCTGGAGACGCCTACAAGCGGCCAGATCGCCCGCAAGCGTAACCTGACCATTGGTCTATTGCAGCAAGAGGTCGACATCTCCGAGTATTCGAAGACGATCTTCGAGGCCGTCTCCACCGCCTCAGCGGAGCTTCCTGGCCTTGCGAAGCGCCTGGGCGACCTGGAGACGCGCATGGCGGCGTCAGAGGTCGTTGCCGACGCGGACCTGCTGGAGCGCGTCCTGGCCGAATATAGCCAGGTCCAGGCTCGCTACGAGGCGCTGGGCGGCTATACCTTGAACTATCGCGTCGAGGCGGTGCTCAATGGGCTGGGTTTCGCCAGCCATGAACATACGCACCTGGTTGGTTCGCTGAGCGGGGGTGAGAAGAAGCTGGTGAATCTCGCCAAGATCCTCCTGCGCCAGCCAGATCTTTTGCTCCTCGACGAGCCGGATAACCACCTGGATATTGAGGCCAAGGCCTGGCTGGAGCAGTATATTCGTGACTACCATGGGACCGTTGTGATTATCTCTCACGATCGCCACCTGCTGGATCGCGCGGTAACGAAGATCATCGAATTGGAAGACGGTACTCTCTCTGAATATGCCGGTAGCTACAGCTTCTTTGTTGAGGAGCGGCAACTCCGGCTTGAGCGCCGCAAGGAGACACATTACCTGCAACAGGAAGAGATCAAACGTCTGAAAGAGAGCATGCACCAGTTGAAGGGCTGGGCCAGGATGAACTCTAAATTCGCGGCGCGCGCGCGCAATATGGAGCGGCGCGTCGATAAGGCCCGCTCCGAGGCCATCGCGCGCCCCATTATGACGCGCGACCGCATCAACGTCGACCTGGATGCCGAGCGCAGCGGCAAAAAAGTGCTGGAGATCAAGGGCCTGAGCAAAGAGCTTGGCGGCCACCTGCTCTTTGCTCCCTTCGATCTACTGCTGATGTATGGCGAGCGTGTAGGCATTGTCGGCCCCAATGGCAGCGGCAAGACGACCCTACTGAAGACCATGCTGGGTCTGTTGCCACCAACCACCGGAAGCGTCAAGATCGGGGCGAGTGTCAGCGTCGGCTATTACTCTCAGGAGCAGGAGACGCTGCCCTTTGAGAAGACACCTGTTGACTACATCCGCGACCTGAAGAAATTGACGGAGCCGCAGGCCATCTCCTTCTTGCGCGGCCTGCTTTTTACCTACGAGGACCTGCGCACGCCGATCGCGCGTCTCAGTGGAGGCGAGAAGAGTCGTCTGCAATTCGCGCGCCTGATGCTGACGGAGTCCAACTTCCTGCTCCTCGACGAGCCGACGAACAACCTGGATATCGCCTCGATCGAAGTCCTGGAAGGCGCTCTGGATGACTTCGAGGGGACATTGCTGACGGTCTCACACGACCAGTACTTTCTCAATCGCAACGTCACGAAGATCCTGGCTCTGGAGCCAGGCGGCCGGGTACGGGTCTACCCCGGCAACTATGCTGATTACCTTGAACAGCGGGCGCGCTGAGCGCGCTGGCCTTCTTAGCATAGGGACGCAACCGCGCTCAGCCGTGTCCCTATGCGATTCGGGGATGCCACCAGTTTTGCCCATAGCACATCCAGGCAAAACGCGGATTGGTATGAACGTTTCTTCACCACAAGATTACTCTCTTCCACCGAAAAAAGCTTCTCCTATCTTGCTGATGTAGGAGCACATGTCTGTACAAAAATCCGTGGCACACACCAGTCGCACAGGCACCCCAGCAGTTAGACAGCTTCAGCTTCCACATGCTATACTGCCTCGTAACAGCAGCGTGCATATTTTTGTCGATGGAGAGTGTACTATCATGACCACAAGCGAACGTTCCTCGCAGGAGGCCCACGGGATCAAGGGGTCGCAGGAAAAGATCCATGAACTACAACGTCTGAGAGAAGAGGCCATGCTCGGCGGTGGCCAGAAGGGCATCGATACCCAGCACACCAAGGGGAAGCTCACGGCGCGCGAGCGGCTGGATCTGCTACTCGATCCAGGTAGCTTCAACGAGCTGGATATGTTTGTGGCCCATCGCTCTACGGATTTTGGCCTGCAAGAGCGGAAATTCCCCGGTGATGGCGTCGTGACAGGCTACGGGCAGATCGACGGGCGCCTGGTCTACGTGTTCTCGCAGGACTTCACTGTTTTTGGCGGCTCGCTCTCCGAGACGCATGCCGAGAAGATCTGCAAGGTCATGGACCTGGCAATGCAGAACGGCGCACCCGTGATCGGCCTCAACGACTCCGGGGGGGCACGCATCCAGGAGGGCGTGGTTAGCCTGGGGGCCTATGCCGATATTTTCTTGCGCAACACGCTGGCATCGGGCGTGGTGCCGCAGATCTCCGCCATCATGGGGCCGTGCGCCGGGGGGGCCGTCTATTCGCCCGCCATCACCGACTTCATCTTTATGGTCGAGAAGACAAGCTACGTGTTTGTCACCGGCCCGAACGTTGTGAAAACGGTCACGCACGAAGATGTGACGTTTGAGGAACTGGGCGGCGCGCTGGTTCACAACAGCAACAGCGGGGTAGCACACTTCTTCTGCCCCAGCGAGCCCGATTGCATCCGCACGATCCGCACCCTGATGAGCTATCTTCCGTCGAACAACCTGGATGACCCGCCGCGCGTCGTTCCCGTTGACTCGCCCACCCGCGCCGAGGAGGCGCTGAACAGCATCATTCCCGACAACCCCAACAAGCCGTATGATATGAAGGCGGTGATCCAATACATCGTTGATGACGGCGTCTTCTTCGAAGTGCAGGAGTATTTCGCCAGAAACATCATCGTGGGCTTCGCGCGCCTCAATGGGCGCCCGGTCGGCATTGTCGCGCAGCAGCCGAACGCGCTGGCGGGCGTGCTCGACATCAATTCAGCGGACAAAGGGGCGCGTTTTGTGCGCTTCTGTGATTGCTTCAATATCCCGATCATTACCTTCGTGGATGTGCCGGGCTTCCTGCCAGGTATCAGCCAGGAGCATGGCGGCATCATCCGCCACGGGGCCAAGCTACTTTTCGCCTACTGTGAGGCCACCGTACCCAAGATCACCGTGATTACGCGCAAGGCCTATGGCGGGGCATACGACGTGATGAGTAGCAAGCATGTGCGCGGCGATATCAACTACGCCTGGCCCATGGCCGAGATCGCCGTCATGGGCGCGGAGGGCGCCGTCAACATCCTCTTCAAGGACGAGATCGAGCATGCTCCAAACCCCGACCAGCGGCGCAAAGAGCTGATCGCGGAGTACACCGAGAAGTTCGCCAACCCCTACATCGCCGCCAGCCGCGGCTATATCGACGAGGTCATCGAGCCACGCTACACCCGCACGAAACTCATCACAGCCCTGGAGATGCTCAAGAATAAACGCGACAGCAATCCACCGAAGAAACATGGGAATATCCCACTATAACCCTCAGATTGGCGGGCTCCTTATGGAGAACCCGCCACCCCAAAGTGGGGGGATTGGTCACATATTTCTTCTTCTCTTCTTCAAGTATACTTGAAAAATCAGCAAAAAACATCGTCCAAAGGATCATTGTGCCTTTCTCGTCCTTCCCATATGATACAAGCGATGTCTTTTGGCTTAGTTGACACGAACAATCCTCTCTATGCCGTTCTTCAGGCATAAAGGCACACGACAAGGAGGCAAACCGATGCAGATTCGACGCTTCAGTTCTGATCTCAAAAGGAGAGCATTCCAAAACGGGGGCAAATGTATGTGCTTTTCACATCAAAAGAATCCCTCTTCTCAGACGAGGACGCCATCAGTTCTGAAAAGCTCAGCAGGTAGCCCCCGTTTTGGAATGCTCTCACTGTCTCCTGCATAGTGACATTTTCACTGAACACTTACCCTATGACAATATCACTGAACGCTAACACCGTTCCTACAAACAAGTTGACAATACCTTGAATTGCGCGTTATACTTTGTTGGTGTCACATTGTAGTATCACCATGCATATATCGTGTTGTGGTGACGTCTTATCTTGCACAAAAGAAACAGAGGTATTTATGAAGGCTAGAACATTCAAGTTTATCCGCCATACAACCTACCTGATTGTTAGTTGTTGCATAGTTCTTTTAGGACAAGTGATCACAACTTCTCGTGTGTCTGCGCACACGTCAACGCCTGGACACCTTCAACAAGCAACCACCACTTCCTGCCTCCAACCACCACAAAATGTTAACCTGATGAGTTTGTCGGATACACAGCTTCAGTTGTACGGTTTACCTACCCATGCCGTCTTCAAGGAGAATCTAAAGCTGTGGACTCGCATTCTTGCTAATGCGAAGTATCATTCATGTAGTCCAGCACAGAATTCGAAGCTACCGACTGGTCCTTCTACTAAAAGTGGTTTTACTCCTAATACTGTAGGATGCAATGCTCCTGGAGACATGTGCCCAAATACTAGCTGGGCGGGAAATGAAGCGGTGGGTTCACGAGGTACATACAAAGAGGCTGATACTGAATTTTTCGTACCATCTATTTCGACATCAGTGGTAGGCTCACATGTAAGCCTTTGGGCAGGAGTAGGTGGTGACCCCAACTTTGGAGGAAGTACCGTTTTAGTGCAAGCAGGAGTTGATGTCAGCGTTGACAGCAATCATCATCAATACAATGTGTCATGGTGGGAAGTTGTTCCAGGCTTTAACGAACAAAATCTGCCATTCACAAAAGGGCTTCATATAGGAGATGATATAGCAGCCATTGTTCATTCAAATTCTTCTAATTATCCTAACCAGGATGCCTTCTTTCTTGATAATTTTACAACGCACGAGTACATCAACAAAATATCAAGTTCGCTCGCGCTCTCTGATAGTGCGTCAGCTGAATGGACAGTGGAGCGAGTAAGCTGTGGCAACCACTGTCTCTATCCACTTGCCCAATTTCAGAATAGTGGGCAGCCAGCAAACACCGTAAGGCTTTATGGGAATGAGGCTGAAACGAATGGTTCGTCCCAAACGTATTCGGTTGCGAGTTTGACGCATCTCTACAACCAAATCTACGTTGATCCCAATAACCTGAACACCCTTATGGCATCAGTAGGACCCATTGCTAGCAATGGATACGACTACAGCGTAACCTGGCATAGAGGAAGCTAATAGCTTCTCTGCCTGTAAAAATGTGACCTTTTCACACAAACGTGTGAAAAGGAGTTTTTACTTTCAGCAATGGATGGTAAGCGTATAAATGAAACTTCTACTCTGATCAATACGAGGGAATAAGTGACGGTAGTCCGATAGTCTTGGTGAACAACGTAATAAAATGAACGTCGGTCTCGCGTGCATCCTTATTTCCAATTTCTAAGAATTGGCAGTATGTTGCTTGCAAATCCATCTGTTGTATTGATG
>JBDTHH010000543.1:0-17719 GCA_039937055.1 Ktedonobacteraceae bacterium
AGTTCCCTGGCCTCCTCCACATTGGCAGTCAGCGGCTTCTCCACCAGTACATGTTTATCATACAGCAACGCCTCACGCGCCAGCTTGTAGTGGGTGCGGACAGGTGTGGCAATGACCACGGCATCAACATTCGATTGAAACACGTCCTCTACCTGCGTCGTCGTGCGTACCCACGGCTGGCTCACGCCCAACGACGCCAGGCGCTTTCTATCCAGGTCTGAGATCATAGTTACCTGGCCATGCGGCAACGCATCCAGGTTACGGGCGATCTTTGGTCCCCAATATCCCCAGCCAATGACTCCAAACTGTAGATCGGTCATCATCATGACAATATATCCTTTATGTAGTATTTTAGACCAAGGCCCCTACGATGATTGAATGACTTCAACAACCCGCGCTATCTGCTGAGTAGTCAGTTCAGGGTACATCGGCAAGGAGACAATACGTGCGGCGGCAGCTTCCGTCACAGGCAGGGTCCCAGGTGCATAGCCATAACGTAGAGAGGCGGGCTGCAAGTGAACGGGGATTGGATAATGGATGCCGGTTGCTATGCCCTCTTGCTCCAGAATCTGGCGGAAACGTTCGCGCTCCTGCACCTGTACGACATAGACATAGAAGACATGGCCCGCCTGCGGTCGCACGACAGGCACGGTCTCGACGCTATCCCGCAGCGCCTCTGTATAGCGCCGGGCATGCTCCTGGCGGGCAGCGTTCCATTGATCGAGGTAGGGCATCTTCACACGTAGCACAGCGGCCTGCAACTCATCCATGCGCGCATTGACGCCCATGACCTCGTGATGATAGCGCACGCGCGATCCATGGTCGCGCAAAAGGCGCAACTTTTCCGCCATATGCTCATCATTCGTCACGCAGATGCCCGCCTCACCATACGCGCCCAGGTTCTTACTATAGTACAGGCTAAAGCAGGCGATATCTCCGAAGCTGCCCACGCGCCGGCCCTGGTAGGTGGCGCCATGCGCCTGAGAGGCATCTTCAATCACACGCAGGTCGTGCGCACGCGCGAAATCCACTACAGGCTGCATTTCAGTGGGATGGCCATAGAGATGCACCGGCAGGATAGCGCGCGTACGGGAGGTCAAGGCCTGCTCAAGCTGCCGCCAGTCCATAGTATAGGTGTCGGGATCGATATCTATAAAGACGGGAGTAGCCCCGACCGCCGCGATGGCTTCAACCGTGGCGATAAACGTATTGGAGACGGTGATCACTTCATCGTCGGGACCAATATCGCACACGCGCAGAGCCAGGATCAGCGCGTCGGTACCCGAAGAGAGCGATACGCCGTAATGACACCCACAATAGGCCGCGAACTCGGCCTCAAAGGCCTGCGTCTGCGGCCCCAGAAACAGGTGCATAGTATCCAGCACACCTTCAAAAGCCGCCATGATCTCCTGTTTGATCACCCGATATTGGGCCTGCAAATCAACTAGAGGTATCTGCATAGATGACATAATCGTCCCCACCTTTCAAAACCTGATAGTAGCCTCTTGTCCTTACGCTAACAGCCAGAAGTGTTCATATAATGAACACCCACGTCGCATATTGGTTGCTCTTCCCGCACAGGTATAGAAACCAACTCTCCATTTGAAGCGATAGGCACTCGTGTTCAAATCGATACGTGTTGAGCGCTTTCTGCCCCACATCTGCATAGTTATGTGTACCGTTTGAACACCCGCATCACCTAAGATTAGGAATAACGGCGAAGTTACGCCGCCTGTTAATTGGCTCTTATGCGCACCACTCAGAGGAAGAAAGAATGATGATCTCTCAATCGCTACCCACTACGCAGATCATTCGTATCAATCCAGGCTACCTACGCCTTAAACGCTTCCTTGACATCCTGCTGACACTACTCGTTCTGCCTTTCCTCTGCATCGTCGTCGTCATCGTGGCAGTTGGCATTCGCCTGAATTCAAAAGGGCCTGTCTTCTACCGTCAGAAGCGCATAGGCCAGGACGGCAAAGCATTTGCCATGTATAAATTCCGGTCTATGTATGTAAACAGCGGCCACTCCTCTCACCAGGAAGCGATCACGAAGTACATCAATGGAGAGAAATTAAATGCTGAGGCCGGTACAAACATGGCCTATAAACAGAGTCACGATCCTCGTATTACTACAATCGGCCGCTTCCTCAGAAAAACGAGTATTGACGAATTGCCGCAATTCTTCAATGTGTTGCGTGGCGAGATGTCCCTGGTTGGTCCTCGCCCACCTGTGCCCTACGAGGTTGAACTGTATAGCGAGCGTGACCTGCTGCGCTTAGCCGGGAAACCCGGCCTGACCGGTGTGTGGCAGGTATACGGGCGTTCGCGTGTGGAGTTCCGGGAGATGGTTGAGATGGACATCAATTACCTGCACTCGCAATCGCTCTGGCAGGATATCAAGCTGATTGTGCTCACGGTGCCTGTGATGATCCTTGGTCATGGGGGTGCTTGAGGTGAAGAAGAGGCTGAAGGTAGTAAAGGATTGGTTTCTACCAATGAAGAGTGGCTGGCTGCGGGTCAGGTCGTCATCAGGAGGCCAACGCCAATGCCGATCAGGGCGCCGACAAATACTTGCACAGGAGTATGCCCTATTAGCTCCCGCAGCCGTTTCTCGGCTATCACATGACCCTGAAAGGCCTCGTCGATCATCTGGTTCAGTATGCGCGCCTGGATGCTCACAGCCCGTCGCACGCCAGCCGCGTCATACATTACGACGCTTGCCAGCACGACAGCAATGGCAAACGCCGCCGACTCCACCCCCATCACGCGGCCGGTCGCAGTGGCCAGTCCCATTACCAGCGCCGAATGCGAGCTTGGCATGCCACCGGACGATACCAGCCGGCTGGGATTGAGCTTGCGCTGGATGATCAATTCAAGAATGGTCTTACTGACCTGAGCTACCGCCCAGGCGACAAAGGCCGCCAGTAAAATACGATTCCCTAAGAGCGTATTCATTTCTTCTTCGCTCTCTGCGTTACGATAACTCGAAGGGTTGCACGACCAGCATACCCTCGCTATCAACACTCAGTTGCTGCACACGCAGCTCTGCCTTTTGCAGCAATTCATTACAGTAGTGTGCCAGCTTCATGCCTTCTTCATAGGACTGTAAGGCACGCTCCAGAGGCATCTGCCCATCCTGCAGCGCCGCCACCGCTTCCTCCAGCCGCTTGAAGGCCTCTTCGTAGCTTAATGCGTCCATGTCGCCCAAACATCCCTTTCTGAATCTCGCCTGCCTTTTTGATCCTGGCTAATACTAGCACTATCCGTATGCGAACGCAACAAGCTTCCATCTTGAGCCAGGGCTTTCCCCTTCTCTTCTTGTCGCGCCGAAGGCGGGAGAGAGGGGGGGAAGATGCGAGGACCCCTCGCTCCGGCAAGGGGCTGACTACCCCTTGCATCCCCGCTTTCGGCGAGAATGGGAAAGCCCTGCATCTTGAGCAGGATGCGCCATATTCTTGCTACAGCACCTCAACGGGGATATGCCCATCGGCCACCTGAATGCTCAGGGTATCGCCGGGCTGCACCTGTTGCGCGCTGGTGATCACCGCTTGATCTGGCGTGCGGCGGACGACCGCGTACCCGCGCGCGATGGTCAGCAAAGGGCTGAGCGAGTGCAGGCGCAGCGACAGGCCGCGCAGGCGTTCGCCGCGTAGCGCCACGATATGGCGCAGGCCCATTTGCAGGAGTTCGGTGGTATCGTCAAGTTGTTGGCGGCGTCTATCCAATTGGCTACGGGGGCTGGCGCGATACAGGTCGCGAGTGATGCGTCCCAGAGCTTCGCGCTCGTCGGCCAGGCGCTCCTCCACCAGTTCCATCAGGGCCTGCTGCTTCTCCTGGATGTCCCCACGCCAATCGGCGATATCGGGCACAGCCGCTGCTGCCGCTGCCGTGGGGGTCGAGGCGCGGTGGTCGGCCACGAAATCCGCGATGGTGAAGTCGGTCTCGTGTCCAACGCCGCTGATCACCGGTGTACGTGAGCGCGCGATTGCCCGCGCTACAATTTCTTCGTTAAAGGCCCACAGGTCCTCGATTGAGCCGCCGCCACGCGCCACGATAATCACATCGGCCTCGCCATGTTCATTGAGCAGATCGATGGCGGCCGCGATAGCCGCCGGTGCCTCGGCGCCCTGGACAAGCGTGGGCGACAAAATGACCTCCGCCAGCGGGTAGCGCGTATGCAGGACGCGCAGCATATCACGCAGGGCGGCGGCCTGGGAAGAGGTAACAATCCCAATCACGGCCGGCTGGGGCGGCAAAGGGCGCTTGCGCTCTTCATCAAACAGGCCCTCTTCCGCCAGGCGCTCTTTCAGGCGCTCAAACAGCAGAAAAAGCGCGCCCTCTCCCAACAGCTCGGCATGCTCAACGTAAAGCTGGAGCTTCCCATCGCGCTCATAAAACGAGACCCGGCCGCTCACAGTAACAGCCATGCCATTGCGCAGGTCGGGAGCCAGGGAGCGCTGGCGGGCGTGTTTGAAGAAGACACAGAAGAGCTGGGACTTGCTATCCTTCAAGGTAAAATAGCAATGGCCGGAGGGGTATGTTTTGCAATCAGAGATCTCTCCCTGCACCCAGATACTCTGCAAAACATCGTCTAGCTCTAGCAGTTCTTTAATGTAGCGAGAAGCTTGCGAGACACTCAATACCGGGATGGAATCCGCCAGCATCACAACCCCTCCGCAGTCTCGACGACCATCAGCGCCTGCCCGTATTCTACCGGTTGCCCTTCCTGCACCAGGATCTCGACAACGCGGCCCGCTACATGAGCCTCCACATCATTGATGACGTTCAGCGACTCGATGGTCGCTACAAGCTGGCCTACCTTGACCTGGTCACCGGCGGCAACCAGGATGCCGCCCCTGGGTTTCGCGCGCGTATGAAACGTGCCGACCAGCGGCGCAACGATGTTTTGGCGCGTCTCTACGGGCGCTGGAGTCGCGGCTGGCATCATCAGGCTTTGCTGGGCCAGCGTCTGTTGCTCACTACCTGTCGAGACCTTGATCTTGCGTAGCACCAGGTGCGTCCCCTCGGCGATACTTTTCACTTCCACTTCAGAAACATCGCTTCTATCAAGCAGGCTCACAAGACGTTCCAGGTGTTTGATGTCGATAGTCCTGCCGGCAGCCACCGGCTCAGTCGGAAGCGACCGCGCATCCTGGGAATGAGGGTGTTTTCCGTCCATCAGAGATCTCCTGCAAACATGACTAAAAGGGACAGGCTGACTGATCCATTCAGGATGCCAATCAGCAGGGCACCCGCGCGGGGTGCCCCTCCATTACACGCGCTCAACGTAGGTACCTGTCGTAGTATTGACGCGGATGACATCGCCGGTCGTAATAAACAGCGGCACCTGTACCACAAGGCCTGACTCAGTGGTAGCTGGCTTCGTGCCGCCCGTTGCGGTATCGCCCCTGAAGCCAGGCTCGGTATAGGTCACCGTGAGCACCACTTTTTCGGGCAGTTCCACTGAAATCGGCTCGTCGTTGAAAAGGATCAGGTCAAGCTCCAGATTATCAATCAGGTAGTTTCTGGCATTGCCGAGCTGCTCCGCGGTCAGCACGACATCGTCGTAGGTGCTGGTATCCATGAAGTGATACTGGTTATCATCCTCGTACTGGTACATCACCGTGCTGCGATCCAGGTCGAGGCGCTTGAACTTCTCGCCGGCATCGCAGGTCCGATCAAACGTCGACCCGGTGCGCAGGTTGCGCAGTTTCAGGCGCACAATAGCCCCGCCGCGGCCTATTTTGACGTGCTGCCAATCGAGGACGCTGCACAACTGGCCTTCAAAGTCGATGGTGAGACCTCTCTTCAGGTCACCCGTGGATATCATGAAACAACTCCCTCACTCCTCTAGCGCTGGATCACCAGGTCCGTTGGCGACTGCGTTAAGACCTCGCAGCCATCTGCCTTTAGCAGGACACAATCTTCGACGCGCGTGCCACTCCAGCCGGGGATATACACGCCTGGCTCAACCGTGACGACCGCGCCTGCCGGCAGCACAGCATCTTCTGGTGAGCGCGGCGAGAGTCCAGGCTCTTCGTGGATCTGCAAGCCGACTCCATGCCCGGTACTGTGAATATAGTATTGCGCGAGATCTTCCTGCTTCAGCACATCGCGGGCTAGAGCATCGGCGGCGCGCGCTGAAATGCCGCCATGCAGGCCCTGCTCGCATGTCTTCATAGCCTGGAGCACCGCGTCATACACCTCGCGCATGCGCGGCTCCTCCGGCTCCCCAAGGCAAATAGTCCGCGTCATATCCGCGCAATAGCCCTTGTAGCGTGCCCCCATATCAATGGTGATCAGCTCACCCTTCTGGATGCGGCGCTCGCCTGCATGTGCGTGAGGCATGGAGCCATTGGGACCGGAGGCCACGATGGCTTCAAAAGAGGGACCATCTGCGCCCAGAGATACCATGTGGCGCGAGATCTCCCACTGCACCTCTTTTTCAGTCATGCCGGGCTGTATCCAGCCACAAATATGGGTAAATGTTTCATCCGTAATCGCAATGGCCCGCCTGAGCAGGTCCAGCTCGTGTGGCTGTTTGACCTGGCGCAGCGTATCGATACTCGTGCTTTCAAACGGGTGTAGCGTATACACACCCTCGCCCGCGCTGCGCAGCTTTTCGTACTCTCCATAGGTGAGCACCAACGACTCAAAGCCGATCTTGTGCCAGTTGTGCTCGCGAGCCAGGGTGCCCACCGTGTCAGCGTACTCGCGCCCCTCGGGAACAATCACCTGCCAGCCTGGGGCCTCGTTAGCGACAACTTCCTTATACAGCGGATTGGTCAGCACTATTTGCTGCTCCCGCCCCACCAGCAGCGAGCCGGCACCCTCTGTATCATCATTCAACCACCCGCTGAGATAGCTGCGATTCTGGGGCTGCGTGATAAGAAACGCATCCAGGCCCTGCCCGGCCATCCAGGTACGAAAGGTAGTAATAGCTTGCTGATTCATGATTTCTCTCCGTTCTTCAGGCCTGTTCCCGCGCTAACTCCACCAAGGCCTCTAACGCCAGCAGATAGCCGCGCCAGCCCAGCCCAACAATATGTCCTTTACTGATGGGAGCGATCAGCGAGTGATGCCTGAAGGATTCACGTGCGTAAATATTGCTCAGATGCACCTCGATAATCGGAGCTTTGACCGCCACCAGGGCATCGTGCAGGGCAATCGAATAATGCGTGAACGCACCGGGGTTGATAATCACCCCGTCAGCGTGATCCGCGTGCTGCTGGAGATAATCGATCAATGCCCCCTCGTGGTTCGATTGAAAGTCATCTATCGTCACCTCCAACTCTGCTGCACGCCTGCGCACCATCTCAGCGATTTGCGGCAACGTTACCGTACCATAGATAGCCGGTTCGCGGGTCCCCAGAGTATTGAGATTGGGGCCGTTTAAGAGTAAGATCTTTATCATAAACTACCGTCTCTCCTGCGCGAAAAATGACGTAACGACCGCCTCTACCAGGTCGCCGGGCATAGAGGTGACGGTCACTTCGCCAATATGGCGCGGCATGATCCAGCGCACCTTTTTTCCCGTCACCTTCTTATCCAACTGGATAGCCGCGAGGATAGCTTGTGCCGATACCGGCCCGCGATACGCGACGGGCAGTCCCAACGCCTCCAGCAAGCGGTTCTGGCGCGCTGCTTCAGCGACGGGGAACATGCCAGCTCGTTGCGCGATAAGGGCGGCGGCTACCATCCCCAGGGAGACCGCTTCGCCGTGCAGCCATACGCCATAGCCCGCCACATTCTCCAGCGCATGCGCCAGGGTATGGCCGTAATTGAGAATAGCCCGGCGACCCTGCTCGCGCTCATCCTCTTCGATAACGACTGCCTTCAAATCAATAGAGCGCGCTACGATGTGACAGAGCAGCGTGACAGGGGGATGCAAAAAGTCGCGCAGGGTATCCGCGTGTGCCTCTAGCAGGGCAAACAGTTCCGCATCGAGTATGATACCATACTTTACTACCTCTGCCCAGCCCTCGGTACGCTCACGCGCAGGCAGTGTCAGCAGGGTTGCGGGATCGGCCAGCACCAGGCGCGGTTGATAAAACGCGCCGATCATATTTTTGCCCTGGGGGTGATTGATGCCAGTCTTGCCACCGATAGAGGAGTCAACCTGGGCCAGCAGCGACGTTGGCACCTGGACCAGCGGGACGCCACGCAGGTAGGTGGCGGCGGCATAGCCAGCCAGGTCGCCCACGACGCCTCCACCGAAGGCGATGAGCGCCTCGCCGCGTTCGGCACGCTGCTCTACCAGCCAGTCATAGAGCGCGCTGAGCTGCCGCTGCGACTTGCTCGCCTCGCCCGCGGGCACAACATAGACTTCGGGCGCGAATCCCGCCTGTCGCAGGCCATCTATAACCACAGGGGTGTAGAGGTTATGGACATTGCTATCCACGATCAAGAAGACTCTGGGGGGGAACCGGAGTTGCGCCAGGTAGTGCGCCATCCGGCCAAGCCCTCCCCAATCAACGACCGCATCATAGCCGTCGCCCACAGCAATGCGCCGTACCAGGGGGGGCATGGCATTGAGCCGGGCAGAGCCAATGAGCAGGGCGATAATCTCCTGCGCGACGCGTTCAACGCTCTTCCCCTGGGTCGCGCAGGTGAAATCGGCCTCCTGATACCAGTCGGAGCGCACGGCCAGCAACGTCTCCAGGGCCGCGAGGGGCTCGGGGCCAGCAAGCAGAGGTCGAATTTCCGGACTACTGTGCAAGTGCTGCGCGTCAAGTCGCTCAAGGGCCACAACTGGCTCGACGGCTAAGAAGATAGTGGTCCCCTGCTCGGCCAGCAACGCGCGATTCTCTGAGCGGGTGACAATGCCTCCCCCAGTGGCGATAATCGCGCCCCCCTCTGTGTGGGCGGCCTGGGCCAGCACGCGGCTCTCGCAGTCACGAAAATAGTCCTCGCCGTGCCGGGTAAAAATCGCCGGGATACGCGCCCCACACTGCTCCTCAATCAGGGTATCCGTATCAAGAAAGGGTTTCCCCAGGCGCTCCGCCAGTACACGTCCTACCGTGCTTTTCCCGCTGCCGGAAAGTCCAACCAGAAAAATATTTTGCATGTGAGTATTGTATCACCAGACCTTATCCTCAGTAGAGTTCCTCATTCCTGATGCTCGTGTTCAGGGTGGCCAGCAGACTAAATGTCGTCGTATCCACAGGATTCAAACGATTCTGCATGGCCAGACCCTCGCGCACAAATGCCGCCGAGCGGTTATCGAACACCTGGAATTGCTGCCCGAAGGAGAAGGCATACTGGGCCAGCTTTCCTGTCTGGCGATCCAACAGCAGGATCGTATCGCTTGTGTTACAATTGCCAGCCTCTACACAGCGCGAGCGGTCGATAAACGCGCCTACCAGGATCTGCCAGTGCTGATCCCAACTCTGGACGGTGTACTGGTGGATCATCTCCAGTGAACTATCAAAGGCCATAAAGTTACTGTTGCCTGCCTGGGGATCGTAGAGCATCACACCCAGGGTCGGCATCCCGAAATGGCCTACATACAGGACATCGTTGGTCCCCCACTGCGAATAGGTCTTCTGCGTTGCCAGCGAGAGATCGGCGGCCAGAGCCAGGAACTGCGCATCACCCGTGCTGGGGTCATACAGTAAAACCTGAGCGCGCCCGGAGCCATTAAAGTCGCCGCTAAAGACCTCCCAGTTCCCATTCAGATTGTCTATCTTCTGATCCTGCTTCAGGTTCAGGCTGTTATCAAAGCCAATCACACGCGCGATGCCGGTGAAACGGTCAAAGAGGAACACGCCATCGTGATTCTGATCGATAAAGCTGCCGGTATATACCTCCCAGGCGTCGTCCGAGAGGGTATATTTCTGGAAATGATGAACGCTAAAGTCGGCCTTAAAATCGATCATATATACATTTGGCACCTGCCCCTGGCTCTGACTTGAGCCGACGTTTGTTGAGTTGCCGCCGAGGTCGCCCCCACCTGTCGAGGAACTCCCATCGGGACTCAGATTAATCATGCTGCCAGAGCTATGCGGCGTCACCGTCGGCGCCACAGTCGTCGGGCTGGGGATCGGCTTTGGAGTTGGCCTGGGCGTCGGAACCGATTTGGGAGTCGGCGTCGCCGTCGGGGTTGATCCGCCCGTTGGCGCTGCCGCCGTTGGGCTGGGCGTCGGACTCGGCACCACTGTTGGGCTTGGCGTCGGTGACGGACTCGGCGATGGCGACGGCGATGGGCTTGGCGTCGGTGACAGACTCGGCGTTGGCGTCGGTGACGGACTCGGCGTTGGCGATGGACTTGGCGTTGGCGATGGACTCGGTTTCGGGTTGGGCTTAGCCGTCGGACTCGGCCTGGGCTTTGCAGTCGGGCTGGGTTTTGGCTTAGCCGTCGGACTCGCCCCCGGCACAGGGCTTGTAGCCGGCACAGGGCTTGTCGTTGGTCCTGGATTGTTCGACGGCGGGTTCACAGGCAGGGGTGAATTAGCAAAGCGATTGTACATAAAGAGGCCACTGCTCTGCCCATTGAAATGTCCAACATACAATTCCCATCCAGGACCCCAGGCGGGCAGGAAGACGTGCTTCTTTATCTTAAAGTCGGATGTCAGGCTAATCAGTTGCACCTGTCCCGTAATGCGATCGTAGAGCAGGATCTCAGACTGGCCAGTGCCATCAAAGTCACCCACATGGATATCCAGCGAGGAGCCCCAGCCATCCACGGGCGTCTGAGCATCAGAGAGCGTAATAAGCTGCGAAGCTGAGATGGCAGCGTTTTGGGTTGCAGGGTCCAGGCTGGGAGGCGGCGATTTCCCTCCCCGGCGCGCGGAAGGTACATTACCTAGCAGACGCGTGATCTCTAAGCGTCCATGCTGGCGATCATACAGCAAGAGTTGACTCTGGCCCGTCCCGGCGAAGTCGGCATTGAACTCCTGATCGGAGGAGGTGGGAGGCAGGCCAAGAGCGATGCGCGCACCCGTTAAGGTTTCGTTGTTAGAGGTTGTCGTCAGCACATTATTGGATTGCGTGACGCCGGCCATATCATTGCCGTTGATACCCGGCAGGCGCGCGAAGAGGCTGGCATCAATAAGCTTAGGGAAATAGATAAAGCGCAACTGACCGCGCTGGTAACGCGCTTGATTGATCACCGAGACACTATAGCCAACGCCGACATGCATGTTGACAGGATCGCCATAATTCTGATAGGTCACATTAAAGGCGGTGCCGTCAGAACTCACCCGGGTCACAAAGGCCACATGGCCCGCGGCACCAAAGGCCCAGACCCCATCGGCGACCGGAAAGACGGCCAGCGAGCCAACGCGGGGCGTGTTCCCCGATGGCAGCCCGGCCCGTTCTGCGCTCACGCCCCACTCGGCGGCATTTCCCCAGTTAGGCGGCAGATTATAGTTAAGTAAGTGCCACTGTTCCCATGCCCACCAGACGCAATTGCCACCGGCCGGAAGCGGACCTGGGCATAGCCCATACGGGTTACCATCTGATGAGAACGCCAGGTGCTGGCAGGACGCGTCTACCGTCGGACTGGTATGATTCAGCAGTGACGTGGCATTGACCTGGCTGTTGAAGGGACCAAACTCAACACAGATCAAACAGCACAAAAGTACCAGCCCAACGGTAGCGGCCAGGCGGCGCCGGCGAGCAAAAGCAAACAGCGACCTTCCACTGTGCATCGCTGATCGGAAGATAGCCGAAGGAGGCATGCGACCACTCCTTACCTAGGAAATAAACATTGGGCACCTGAGCAGTATTGCAGGCACAGCACAGGCATACGCGTTTCACTTCAATCCGTGTAGAGTATATCATCGTAACGAAATACGCGCAAGACTCCAACGTAGCTTTTGCTGAGGCAATTAGCGGCTTTTCTCTAACGTTGGTCAGCCAGATTACGTGTTGAGGTAGGTCCTTTTTCTATGGCGATCAAAGAAGCTTTCGAGCAGCAAATTGGGGATTACCAGGCTTGACAAAGGGCTGAGGCAGTGCTATTATTCCTCATGTCCAAAGGCTGGACGACATCTCAGGGACGGGGGCTGTTAGCTCAGCTGGTTAGAGCGCGTCGTTGACATCGACGAGGTCACAGATTCGAATTCTGTACAGCCCATTCTCAAAAAAGAGACGGCCTCGATGAGGCTGTCTCTTTTTCATTACGCGTAAGGTGGGCAGCTCAGAAGCCGCTCCTATTGCAGCACAGGCAGTTGCGTGATGCCCTCCTCGCGCGTGCGATGGTGGCCGGCGGTGGCCTGGATGCCACCTTCGGGATAGATCATCTTCGCTTCATGGGGTGGCAGCAGGCTGGCAACCTCTTTCAGCACGGCATCCAGGAACTGATCTTCGGGGACGGTCTTGATGACCTCGCCTTTGCGGAAAATCACGCCCTTGCCCTTGCCGCCGGCCAGGCCGACGTCGGCATCGCGCGACTCGCCAGGTCCATTGACCACGCAACCCATCACGGCCACGTGGATCGGCGTCTGCACCTTTGCCAGGCGCCGCTCCACCTCGTTGGCCACCTCGATCACATCGATCTCCACGCGCCCACACGAGGGGCAGGAGACGAAGGTCACGCCCCGGTTGCGCAGCTCCAGCGAGCGCAGGATCTCGTAAGCCACGGGGATCTCTTCCTCCGGCTCGGCACTCAGGCTCACGCGCATGGTGTCGCCGATGCCCTGGGACAGCAGCAGGCTCATACCCACAGCCGACTTCACGGCGCCGGTCACGTGCGTCCCAGCCTCGGTGATACCCAGGTGCAGAGGATAGTCCGAGCGCTCCGAGAAGCGGCGATAGGCCTCGACGGCGGTGAGCGGGGTGGAGGATTTCAGGGAGACCTTGATCTCGTGGAAATCCAACTCTTCGCACCAGCCGATATACTCCAGCGCCTTGCTCACCATACGCTCGGCCAGGCGCTCGCGCTCCAGACGGCGCATCTCAGCCGGATCGCTACGCTCAAAGACGCCATCATCGCGCAGCCTGACCTGTACGCGCTGCATCTGAGCGCGCTGATCGAGGGCATCAATCGAGCCAGAATTGACGCCGATACGCATAGAGATGCCGCGCTCTTTGCAGGCGGCGATAATCTGCTCCAGCGAGAGACGGCCGTTAATCAGGTTACCGGGGTTAATACGCACAGCATCGATCCCCTGGCGAATGGCTTCCAGGGCCAGGCTGTGTTTATAGTGAATATCCGCGATCAGCGGGATATGAATACGTTTTTTAATGGCGCCGATGGCCAGAGCATCTTCTTCCTCCGGGACAGCCACGCGCACCATCTCGCAGCCGACCTCTTCCAGGCGTAGGATCTGCGCAACCGTGCTCTCAACATCACGGGTGTAGGTGGTACACATCGACTGCACAATGATGGGCGCATCGCCACCAATGGCTACATTGCCGACATGAATCTGCCGGGTTTTCCGTCGCATAGTAAACAGCTCCAAATTTTATGTCTTTATAACTGAGACGCCTGCTAACCGGCATCCAGGTCATGATAGAGTTTACCCGCCCCAATGCAGGACATCACTGATCGTGATCACCACCATCAAGGTGAGTAGAAGGGCCATACCCACAAAATTGATTAGCCCTTCACGTTCTGGCCGCAGGCGCTTGCCGCCGCGCAGGATCTCGATCAAGATCAGCACAACGCGCCCACCGTCCAGAGCGGGGAAGGGCAGAATGTTGATAATCATCAGGTTCAGGCTCAAGATCGCCGTCAGGCTCAGGATCGGCCACCAGCCGAAGACGGGCACGCTCTGGGCCACCTCGCCGGTAATTTTCACGATGCCCACAGGGCCCGCGAACTGCGCCTTTTGCGCGCCGGTAATGATCTGTACCAGCCCCCCGATAAAATCGCGTGTCACCACAAAGGTATGTTGCACGCCTTTGATGGGCGCCTGCCACACCGGGGAACTGATGTAGACAATCTTCTCCTCAACCCCCATCGATCCCTGCCCCGCCGGCGGATTCACGCGCGCATTCACAGTCGTAGGAACAAGCTGCGAGCTGCCAGCATGTTTGATGACCAGTTGCACCGGGATGGAGGAAGCGTGACTCTTGTTATTGGCAAGCGCCTGTCCCACGATATCCTGTACATCCATGAATAGCTGCACCGGGTGGCCATTGGCCGATACGATGGTGTCATCAGCGCGCAGTCCGGCCTGAGCCGCCGGAGTACCCGGAACAACCTTGCCGATGATGGCAGGGTAGGTCGGCTCTCCCAGGCTATAGGCAACGCTGAACAGGACCATCGCCAGCAGGAAGTTCATCGTCACGCCCGCGCAGAGGACAATGATGCGCTTGCCGGCTGATTTAGCGGCGAAGCTGTTGGGATCGTATCTGCCCTCTTCGTCATACACATCGCCGCTCTCCCCTGGCATGCGCACAAAACCGCCAATGGGCAGCAGGTTGAGCGAATAGATCGTGTGATCCGAGACCGCGCCAGGCACACTGACACCGCCACTTGCGCCGCCGAAGGGAGTCTGCTTGTTCAAGTACGTGGATGGATCTTCTTCACCGCGCTTGCCGGCAAACCAGATCACCTCCCAGCCTCCGCTATCCCGTTTACGAATACCAACCACGCGCGGCGGGAGGCCCAGCCCAAATTCCTCCACGCGGATACCGGCCCACTTCGCAGTAAGAAAGTGGCCCAGCTCGTGAACAAGCACAAGCAATCCAAAGACCGGAATGGCCGCCAGTAAGTACCAGTTATTCATCAGCTATCTCTCAGAGTCTATGTGGAGCCGGGCAGGATAGACCAGGCTCCTCCAATCTATCTATTCATATAAACGTACGGACTTTGTGCGAGAATTCCCGCGCTGTAGCACGCGCCCAATCGCGGGTCTCCAGGATCGCGGGTATATCCGGGTGATCGATGCCCTGATGATGCTCCAGAACGGCCTCAATCAGCCTACCGATATCCATGAACCCGATAGTTCCATCCAGGAAGAGCGCCACCGCCTCCTCATCGGCACCCACGAGGACGCAGGGATAACTGCCTCCGCGTAGCGCCGCCTCCCGCGCCAGGCGGTAGCAGGGGAAGCGGGTCACATCCAGCTCTTCGAAGTGCAGTTGTGCCACCTGGGACCAGCGCAGATCCTGGATCAGGCCGGTGTCCGCTGTCGGCAGGCGCGCCGGATAACTCAGGGCATTCAGGATCGGCAAATGCATGCTAGGCAGGCTGGCCTGCATCTTCAACGAGCCATCCACGAATTCAACCATCGAGTGAATAATACTTTCGGGTTGCACCACGACTTCGATACGCTCGTAGGGCATGTCAAAGAGCCAGTGCGCCTCGATAACCTCCAGGGCCTTGTTCATCAAGGTCGCGGAATCAATCGTGATCTTGGGACCCATGCTCCAGGTAGGATGGGCCAGCGCCTGCTCTATGGTGACCTCGCGCATCTGGTCGAGTGTGGCCTGCCGGAACGGTCCGCCAGACGCCGTGAGCAGCAGACGCCTGACCTCGTGCGCCTGCTCTCCCCGCAGGCATTGCCAGAGCGCGCTGTGTTCGCTATCGATAGGCAGGATAGAGACGCCTGCACTCTGCGCGGCAGGCATCACCAGGTGACCGGCCATCACCAGCGTCTCTTTATTGGCCAGCGCGATCGTCTTGCCGGCTCCGATGGCCGCCATCACCGACTCCAGCCCCATCAGGCCAGAGTTCGCGACCACCACCAGGTCAACATCGGCACGTGTCACGGCCTCTAGCAAGCCCTGCGCGCCACACACAAGCTCGGGAGCGCAAGCACGCGCCCCTGGTGCCTCAAAAGCCGTTCGCGCGGCCTGCTCCACCTCTGGGGTATCAGCGAAGCAGGCGACAAGCGCTGGCTTGAACTCCTCTGCTTGCTGAGCCAGCAGGGCCACATTGCTGCGAGCCGCCAGGGCCACGATATGAAAATGCTCCGGGAAACACCGCACTACGTCCAGCGTTTGCCGGCCGACCGACCCGGTGCTGCCGAGCAGAGCAATACGTTTGGGAAAGCCGTCCATATATTTGTACCTGCAAGTATTTTTTACGATATGTTATTTCTATACCTATACTATTGTAGCACTTCTGATAGGCTCTGGCATATATAGTCTGGTACCCTCTGTTCCGCATAGGGGCATGGTTTGCCCACCCATTCCAACATATTTGTTTCATCATCAGACCCTGCTCCTCCCTTCGTAGCTGCGCGATTGATCGCGCGTGCGCTGGCCTGACGCGCTGGCTGGCTTGACACGCGCGATCAATCGCGCAGCTACGAAGAGCTTAAAAGGGCCAGGACGCATGTACATCCTGGCCCTTTTTATGAAAATGTTATCTGTGTCACAGGTGGACGTTGTCGTTGGCAGTAGCGGGTCTGAATCTATCGCCAGTGTTTATAAAAACCACGTTTTGATCGCCAAGGTGAATAAGCATATCGACCTTGCCATCCGCGTTGACATCGCGAAACTCCAGGATGGGGGGCGTCAAATCCTCGCCGGAACCGTAGAGATATGGGCCGCCGTAGGTGATAGTCTTGGTGGGGTCGCCGGCCATAATCTCGTAGACCACGATATGGCGGTTGAGGTTAATGGCGATGAAGTGGCTGGGGTGCAGTGTACTATCATTGTTATGACCAACGACAGCGTTCGTCTGAAACGTGCGCGGGTTTCCGTAGCGTACATCGTCATAGCGCGCCAGGCCCCATGTTAACACGAGAGACCCGAAGACCCATAAGGCCAGCATGGCCAGCATGCCAATGCCGATGGGGAGCAAGAGATGCACCCTGCGATGCTCTTTGGGCGGTTCTGGTGGTGCGTACAGCGGACTCTGGCGGATGGTGGTATTGCGGGGCCGCTGCGGAGTCGCCTCGCTCGTTGTAGTAACCGGCGATTGCGTGGCGCGCCGGTAGGGCACCGGTACGTTCTGGTGTACCTGTGTGCTGAGCGCGCGCGGCCCGGTCGGCAGATTGCCGAGACGGATGGCGCTGGAACCTGGTCGTGGCGGTCTCGTCGCAGAAGGATCGTCCTCCCCCAGATAATCGTCCCCCGTTATGGGTACACTGCGCTTCTTGCGCACTGGAGACGGGCTGAGAAGAGTGTCTGGAGAAGCATAAGACTCGTCCCTCCTGGGTCTGGTAGACCGTTTCTGTTGAAACTGCCTATCTTCTGCCATGCGCTCTCCCTTTCTTGCGATCCTGCGTTCTAATGAACCCGGTGCAGTATGCTCCAGTGTAGCATCAGCAGCGGGTTTTGTCTATACTTATTTACTAAATATACATTATCATCAATATATAAATATGTCAAGCTTAATCGGGTGCTTAATGGCACGTGTTTATAACAGAATTTGCAAATTCTGTCAGCCTTCAGCAATATCCGTCTGCCGTTCCTGGTTGGCAGATTTTACCTCCACCGCGTAGGGACCCGATTTATCGCGTCCGGCGCAATAAATTGCGCGAATGGAGTATCATATGCATCTCACGTCGCGGCGGATTCGCGCAATAAATTGCGCCGGACGCGATAAATCGGGTCCCTACGAATTTGTTAGAAGCGCCGCAAAGCGTTTATGTGTGTTTGCTGGCGCTGTCGCTCCCGTCGCCGCTGCTGGCTGGCTGGCGCGGTGGACTCCACAATGGATAGGGAATGCCAGCGAGCCGGTTGATGGCCAGCGCTTGCAGGGTGAGCAACACGACCGCTCCCATGAGCAACAGCAGTTGCCAGGGACGCGTCAAGAGGCCGAGTGAGATGATAAGTGTTGTGGCACCAGCCGGCGGGTGCGGCGAGCGCAGCA
>JBDTHH010000544.1:0-5912 GCA_039937055.1 Ktedonobacteraceae bacterium
CATCAAACAGATCACCATGGCAGACAAACAGTTCATCTGCGAACACAGCCGTTGCCGGTAACGCGCGCAGCCAATCCAGGTGAGCCGGGGTGAGTTGTTCTCGTGTGTAGCGCTGTGAAGAAGAAAGCTCCTCCAACGGAGCGAACAGCACACGGTCGTCGTTGCCACACACGCTCAACATGTCACGTGCCATCAGCAGATCGGCCGTTCCCGCTGGATCAAGCGGGCCGGTCAGGTGATCGCCAAGATTGATGATCTGCTGGATGCCCCTCCGCTCAATATCCCGCAAAACAGCTTCCAGCGCCCAACGATTCCCATGCACATCGGCGATGACCGCCAGGATCTTTTCTTCACTCATGTATCTTACCTTCATCTTTCTTCAGCAATAGAGAGTAGTGTATCACTTTTTCTCTCACTTTCATTGTGATACTGATGAGATCTTCGCTGTAGAAGACTCTATTTACCTTGACGTAGATATCTTGTAATGGCGAGGTATACCACATAGATAAATAGCGCGACAGACCCAATCTCCGAGTAGATGGCTAGCCAGGCGAAAAATGAAAGCGAGTGGTGGAAGAGCTGCTGATCAAAGCCAAAGGAGTCAGGACGCACAGAGCCATGAAACACCAGGAGACTGACGATCAGTGCCGGGATCTCTCGGCCCAGGACCGGGAGCAGGATCATCCAGCCGCCAACAACCAATCCTCGGCGATACCAGGGCGTGTGTTGCCCGTTCTCTCGTTCGCGTTTGCTATTTTTCCGGTCAACCCAAAAAAGCAGACATATCAGAACGACAGCGAAAATTTGGGCGGCAAACGCAGTCACATAATAGGTCGTATCATCCATGCCAGCAGGCGATCCTCCTTTTTGAAGCATTACGCGATTTATAGTTAGATGTAATGATAGAACAAGTTTCTCAAAGTTGCACTAGCGCATAGCTTCCCATCAAAGCCATCACTCATCGGCAGGGAGGCGCATATCATGGAGAGGCAGGTTCGTCCGGCTTGCAACCAACTCCAGCAGGGCTTGACTTTGCTGTTGATACTGGTCAAAAGGAAGTACGGATTGCTGCAAACCAGGCTGATGCTCTGACAGCAACTATAGCCAGGTCACGCCTCCTTGCTCTCCTGAGAGGGTATATACCAGTCGTTGTCCATGATAGACCTCGTCCTTAAAGCCGGACCTCTCGACGCTGAAGAAGCGGGCATCTTCCCAGGCAATTCGCATCCTACGCCCGTTAAAGCGCGCTTGCAGGCCCGTCTCTGTCGCGTTCATCCAGTAGCGCGAACGCGACCAGAGGAACCAGATACCCACGCCGAAGAAAAGAGCTACGCTCCCGGTAAGGGCTGCAAAAATTGGATCATCACCAGTGTAATACGCATCATAAGGCGTAGTAAAAAATGCCAAGAGCGCCCAGATTGTCAGGCCAGCAAAAAACAACGCCATGAACCCGAGTATGCCATATATCCAGTTTATTGTCGCTCTTTTCGGACACAGGGCGATCTTCGTTGGCAGTGAGAGACCAGACCCATTGGGAGATGGCTGCTCCTGAGCTAGCAGATTCGCATCACCGGCCACCATCCTCTGGTGTTGCTGTGTATGCCGTTTTAAAGCATTTCTCTGTGAAAGAAAACTCAATATAGCAAAAACAAATATACCACCCATGCACACAACGCTAGAAACATCTTTCAAACTGATGTTGAAAGTTGGGAGAAACAGACTCACAATGTAAACGGGCAGACAAATACTCAGGAGAACTATGGAAATTACGAGGAATCTCTGCCAACGGCGTTGCAGGTCGAGCCAGGGGTCATTTACAGGCATAGTAGCGCCCTCCAAGCGCAGATTATCATAGCATGGCAGACACAGAGGAGCAGCCAGATTCGCCAGTACCATCAGAAGAGAAACTACTCCATCGAAGCTAAAAATTTACCACAGGTAAGACAGAAGTTGCTACCAGAAAGTATTCCAGCTCCACAATGAGGGCATGTATCCAAATGAAGAGGTCCCTGAGCAAATTGTGACCGTACCCAACTCGCTAGTCGCTCGTCATCTTTAAATAGATACGCATATCCCCATGGCTCATGGAAACGAAGTTTCGTAAGTGCCCTGATGTGCCACAAAAGCTCGTCTTTATTAAAAGGCCTGGTGATGTTGACCTCTGCTCCCGCTTTTTGTGCTTGCAGCCGTATCTGGGCATCATCCAGGTGTGTCAGCGCCATAACAGGTGGTTCGCGTCTGGTTCTCCCTGTACACAATTGCCGGCACAGTTCCAGGCCATCGATGTCGGAAAGAGCAAGTGCAAGAATGATGAGGTCAGGTTGGAGGCGCCTGGCCATTTCTACTCCCTCCTGGCTGCGTTGGCACTCATCTATCTGGTAGTCTTCAGGCCGCAGATGTGAACGGAGAAGTTCAATGATAGCCTTTTCCGAGTCTATGACTAAAATATGAGAAAGGGGTTGCTCATTTTTATGCGTTGGTTGTTGCATAGTTGGCTCCTTTGCTTTGCTGGCTATATCGCATCTTTAGTAGTGTATCACGAACGTATGTAAATTTTTCGGAGATAGAGAGAACAGGTAGAAATTGCTGTTGCTCAGATGGCAAAAGAGCATCCAGAAGATCGTACCATAGCGACGCTACAGCATTCTCTCTAGATGCTCTGCCTCTGCTCCGAGGCGAAAGCTCCTCTACAGGCGATTATTTGAGGAGATGGGCGATCTGGTTCAGATCCTGCGCGGCCTGGTGGATGGCCTCGTGCGCGGTCTTCTCAGCGCTGCGCACAGCGTGCAGGTGGGTCTCATAGGTTGCGCGCGTGGTGTTAAAGTTCGCCGGAGTCAGGGTTGGCAGGTTTGTCTGGATGGTGTCAAACTGGGATTCCGCTGTCTTGAGGTGCGCGACATAGTCGTTGTAGAGCGCAGTCAGGCGCGTCTTTTTATCGCCATGAGCGCCGGCGATGGCCTGCTGGATCTTCGCCTTCGCGTCCTGCATTTTCTCATCAAGCTTGCGCTCAATGTCAAAGTGGAGTTGCTGGTAGTCGCGGGGCAGGACCACAGCGTAGATACGGAACTCAAAGAAGATGTTTTTGACATCCTGGCGCGCTGCAGTCACGCTCGTGTCGGCGTCGAGCCTGGCCTTCAGGGAGGCCAGATCGTGCTGGTTGGTGGCTATGTCAGCTTGCAGGGCATTCGCCTGGTCGCTATTGATGTGCCCGGCTTTCAACTCCGCCGCGACTTTGTCCCTCAAGGTGTCCAGCGCACCCTGTCGCTTGGCGATAAGCTGGTCGCCGGCGGTAATCACGCAGTGTACATCGCTCGCGCTACACTTTGCCGGTGCAGCAAAGGCCGCTACGGGCAGAAACCCGCCCAGCGCCAGCAGGGCCAGCATGCTGACAATACCCATGGCTCCAAGCCGCCGAAGATGGATAAATAGTTTCATTGTACGATGTTCTCCTCTACCATTCATATGTTCCCTTATCGAAGGGACATTCAGAGCTACCATAGTATGAGCGCCTCCTGGGACGCCCTCTTTTACCTGTGTATGTGCTTTGCTTATGGCTGATTCCCATTATCCTGGCTGGCATTATTCGTATTGACGCTGTTCTGGGTGTTGTCGAGCGATGGTAGCGTACTTTGAACCTGCTGATTCAGGTCTTGCACCTGCGATGCGCTGCTATTGCTCCCATTGCTAGACTGAGTTGACTGACTCGACTGGTTTTGCTGAGTGCCGGGCTGTCCTCCTGCCGGCGCACCACTGGCAGCGCTACCACAGGCCGCCAACAGGAGCATCAGGCTAAGCAAGCCTACTGCCAGCAAGCAAGCGACGCGTTTACGCGTACACATAATCCAATTCACACTTTTTCTCCTTACGAAAGATGGAAGTAAATATGCTTCTAGAGGAGTAGTGTAGTGGGGAAAACTCAAGAATGTCTCAAGAAGGACAGCAGATTTGCTCAATGTTATCAGGCCCGTGAGCCAGGGTGTCGCGAGAGAATGCGTTGTAGCGTTGGCCTGTAGCAAAGTTGTATCATAAGATAGACAGTTCATCGGCGAACTTTTTTTAACAAGCAACCGACTAGCAAAGCTAGCGAGGAGGGTATTTCCAGTTATGGCTATGCAAATGGGTCAGCAGGTGACCGTCGAGTATGATGTCCCGGCGAAGATGCGCGATGGCGCTGTGTTGCGCGCCAACGTCTATCGTCCGACCGGCGAGGGACGCTGGCCGGTCCTGCTTACGCGACTACCGTATGGCAAGGATTTTCCGCTGGGTAGCGCGATCCTGGACCCCGCGCAAGCGGCGCGGCGCGGCTATGTGGTGATCGTGCAGGATACGCGCGGGCGCTTCAGCTCCGAAGGCGACTGGTCGCCCATGCGTTACGAGGGGGAGGATGGCGTTGACACCATCGAATGGGCTGCTGGCCTGCCCTATAGCAATGGCTCGGTCGGCATGTACGGCGCCTCCTATTTCGGGTTCACCCAATGGTCAGCGGCCGTGCATCAGCCACCTGCGCTCAAAGCCATGGTACCCTTCATTACCTGGAACGATCCCTTCAATGGAACAGTCTTCCGGGGAGGCGCGCTAGAACTGGGCACGATGGGCAACTGGCAGCTCCAAATGGGCATGGATGTGCTGATACGCCGCCACCGCGACAATCCTCAAGCGCTAGGCCAGGCGATTTACCTGTGGGTCAAAGAGGTAGATGCCCTGGGCAAGGAGGGCTACTGGTCGCTGCCGCTGCGGGAGTTTGGCCCGCTCAAAATGCAGGAAGTGGCCCCCGACTTCTTCGAGGCCATCGACCACCCGCTGGACCGCGCAACAGCGGAGCACATGACGATCCTGGGCAGACTTGAGCAGGTGACAGTCCCCACGTTCAATGCCGGCGGCTGGTATGACATCTTCTTGCAGGACACTATCACGAACTTCAAGACCATGCGTGAGCGCGGCAGCACGCCGGAGGCGCGCCAGAGCAAGCTGCTGATAGGTCCGTGGACCCACGGCTCCCAGGGCGCCCTCATCGGTGAACAGACCTTCGGCTTTGGCTCAACGGCGGCCTTCATCAACCTGCAAATCGACTTTATGAGCTACCAGTTGCGCTGGTTCGACCACTGGCTCAAGGGCACCGATACTGGCATCACCAAAGAGGCACCGATCAAGATCTTTGTGATGGGCGCCAACACCTGGCGCGACGAGCAGGAATGGCCCCTGGCCCGCGCCGTCGAGACGCGCTACTATCTGCACAGCATAGGCAAGGCCAACTCGCTGCACGGCAACGGCTTCCTCACACCCGACCTGCCCGACGAGGACGAGCCTGCCGACCAGTACGCCTACGATCCCAAGAACCCGGTGATCACACGCGGCGGCGCCCTACTGATGGCCGCAGAATATCCCGCCGGCCCCTTTGATCAGCGACCGACCGAGGAACGCGACGATGTGCTGGTCTACACCAGTGCCGAACTCAACCAGGATGTCGAGGTCACCGGCCCGATCAGCGTCCATCTGTGGGCCACCTCCAGCGCGCCCGATACCGACTTCGTGGCACGCCTGGTCGATGTCCACCCCGATGGCTACGCGCAGAACCTGACCGACGGCATCATCCGCGCCCGCTACCGCGACACCGCTCACGGCGCGGAACCCTCGCTGATCGAACCTGGCCGCGCCTACGAGTACGATATCGACCTGTGGGCCACCAGCAACGTCTTCCTGGCCGGCCATCGTATCCGCCTGGACATCACCAGCAGCAACTTTCCACGCTGGGACCGCAATCCCAACACCGGACACGACTTCGGCACCAGCCGCGAGATGGCCGTCGCCCAGCAAACCATCCAGCACGACCACGAGCACCCCTCGTACGTCGTGCTGCCGATCATCCCTGCGACACGGCCATAACGCGGTATTATATACCGATATAGGCCATA
>JBDTHH010000545.1:0-3709 GCA_039937055.1 Ktedonobacteraceae bacterium
TCGTAGATTGGCTGGGTCATGATGAAGTCCGCGCCTGCCTCTAGCTTGCGCCGGTACTTCTCAAACTCGCGTTCGCTCTCCTCCTCGGTCATATTTAAGTTGAGCGCGGCGCCGATGTGGAATGAGGCTCTGGCACCAATAGAGGCGCCGGCGGCGTCGTGGCCCTCGTTCATGCCGCGTATGATCTTGATCAGGCCCACCGAGTCGACATCCCATACGCCTGTGGTGTTGGGATAGTCGCCAGCGCGCACGGGATCGCCGCTCAGGGCCAGGATATTGCGAATGCCAAGCGCATGGGCGCCCAGCAGTTCGGATTGCAGCGCCATCAGGTTGCGGTCGCGCGTCGTGAAGTGAATGATGGTCTCGGTACCCAGGTGATCTTGAATCAGGCGCGCGAGAGCCAGGCAGCCCATGCGTACGCGAGCCATGGGGCTGTCGGCGATGTTGATGCAGTCAACGCCTGCTTGCTGTAGCAGTACGGCGCCCGCCAGGATTTTGGAAGGATTCAGGCCCTTGGGAGGGTCAAGTTCGGCGCTGATAACGAATTCGCCGCTGGCGAGCTTTTCTTGCAGGCGTGTCTTCGTACCCTGCTGTGGCAGGATGACCTCCTCTTCGGGCAGTCCAATAATCGTGACTCTGCCGTTAGATGTGGCCGCTGTCTCTACCTGTGTCTCCTCTGCTGTGCCGCTGGCTATAGAGTGTGATGTGCGCGTGCTATAGTGCTCATCGAGGGCTTTCCGCATGGCCTCTGTATGGCGCGGAGTTGTTCCGCAGCAGCCGCCGATCAGGCGCACGCCGGCTTTAGCGAAGCGCAGTGCGTAGTCCGCGAAGTAATCAGGGGTAGCCACGTAAAAGAAACGGTTGCCAATACGCGTGGGCAGGCCCGCGTTTGGCTGGGCGGAGAAGAGCACGGGCTGTGTGGGAGTTGAGCCGGCGGCCTCCTTAAGAGAGGCGATCATCTCTTGTAGCGTGTCCAGGGTCGTCGCTGGCCCGACGCTGCAGTTGGCCCCCATCACATCGACGCCCAGGTCGTTCAGCACCAGCGCCACGCGCGCCGCCGACTGGCCGGAGAGCGTGTGTCCATCTTCGTAAAAGCTCATCTGTGCCACGATAGGCAGTCCAACGGCCTCACGCGCTGCCAGCACGGCCTGGCGCAGTTCAGCCAGGCTGGTAAAGGTCTCAAGGATCAGCAGATCGACGCCCCCCTCTTGCAGGGCCTCTATCTGCTCGCGAAAGATACTGCGCAGTTCGCTCAAGCGTTGCTCGTCGGGGGCCTGTAAAGGTCGCCCGCTGGGGCCGACCGCGCCGGCGATAAAGACGGGTTGGCCCGACACCTCGCGCGCTTCCCGCGCCAGTTTTACCCCGCGCCAGTTGATCTCACGCACGCGGTCGCCCAGGTTGTAGGCTTCGAGCCGCGCCCGGTTCGCGCCAAAGGTGTTGGTCTCGATGATCTGCGCCCCCGCGCTGATATACTCGCTGTGAATGCTCTGCACCAGCTCCGGTTGCGTCAGATTGAGCGCGTCAAAGCACTGTTCATAGGGGATGCCGCGCGCGTATAAAAGCGTTCCCATCGCCCCGTCGCAGAGCAGGGGATGTTGTTGTAGTTGTTCAAGTAACGGGTGTTCCATAAAAAAAACGCTCCCACAGGCAAAGTAAGAGAGATATATGTCTCGTTTCATATTCTATTGTACACTTTTTTGGGCTTGCGCGAAACCAGGTTCCCAGGGCGCAGGTCTTGCCCGCTGACAAGGCCTGCGCCCTGGGAACCTACGCCAATCATGTGTGGATAGCTTGCTAGCTGGCTAACTAGCCGCGCCTCGCTTTCTCTGTTATACTTATTGAACAGATGCTGTTGGCGACCTCCTGCCCGTAGGAGCGATAGCTGAGGACTCCTCCTGTCCGCCGGTACTGCCTCGCTCGCCTCCGGGAACTGCTGTTGTCGCCTCGACGGGGAGGAGTAACACTCAGAGAGGTGCAAGCATGCCCATTGATAGGCCAGGGACCAGCGACGCGTCCGCTGAGTTGTAGCCCATGCGCAGAGTCACAGGCATTCACCATCCTCTGATCGTAGCGCTGTGCGGAGATAGTGGATCAGGGAAAACCACGCTGACCGCTGGCATGGTGCAGGTCTTCGGGCAGGAGCGCGTGACGCATATCTGTCTCGACGATTACCATACGCTTGACCGGGAGGCCCGCATGCGTACTGGTATCACTGCCCTGCATCCAAAAGCGAACAATCTCTCCCTCATGACAGAGCATCTCCAGTGCCTGGCGCGTGGCGAGACGATCATAAAACCGGTCTACGATCATAAAACCGGCAGCTTTGGTCCACCTGAGGAGATGCACCCCTCCGAGATCATCATTGTGCATGGACTGCATCCGTTTTATACGGAGGAGTTGCGCGCGCTCTCGCATGTGCGTATTTACCTTGATCCTGAGCCTACGCTCCTGCAGCAGTGGAAGATTATACGCGATAGCACTATGCGTGGCTATACCGTGGGCCAGGTGCGCCGCGAGATCGCCGCTCGCCGCCGGGATAGCCGACTCTATATCCAGCCTCAGAAGCAGTTCGCCGATATCATTGTGCGCTTTTCACGGGGCAGTCTCTACTACCGTACCCGCAATCCCGCCCACCTGGACGTGTGCCTGATCGAGGCCAAACATGCCCCCAAGATCGATCTCTCCGCTGTGCTGGAGGTCTCGCAGAACGGCCACAGGCCCGCCCTGCGTCTCATGGAAGAAGTGTACAACGGGGTGCTGCGCGACGTGCTGGAGATCGATGGCAATATCAGTCACCAGAAAGCCCGCGAACTCGAAGAATGCATCTGGGCACATATGGCCGGGACCGGCTACCTGCGTCCAGAACTCCCCGACCTCCTGGGTCGCTTCTACGTCGGGAATATCCTCCGTCAGAGCGATCCCCTGGCGATTACGCAGTTGATTATCCTCTACCATGTTGTCTCCGCCCTCAGCCGGCTGTCAGGTGAGGAGAATGATCTGTATGGCGAGGAGGGCGGGCCGTATGGAGACGAGTTGGGCGCAGACGAGGAGCGCGCAAGGGGGCAGGGCGCAGGCGAGCGGCGCCCCTACACGAAATGAGTAAGCCACTAGAATGGCTGGTCCTTGATCTCCAGGTCTGCCCAGAGATGTCCGCTCCCCGTTCGGTCATTGCATGCCTGGCGTAACCCAACAATGTACTCCATGGCTTCCTCTGGCGATAAGCCAAAGCGTTCTTGCAGGATGTGAGCGACTGGCTCAGGGCGAAGATAAGGCCGATTGAAAAATAGAGGTCCGCATGGGTCAAAGACATATTCGGGAGGAATATGCAGTGCTCCCAACGCTTGATAGATAACGGCAATACGGAAATGCCTGTCCGGCAAGCCGAGGTGCAGCAATATTTCCCATGCGCCGAGCATACCTGCCGTATAGGCAAGGTAATCCTCAAGCTGATGCCACCGGGACAACTCGCTATACAGGGGGTCATGATCTTCCAACTGTGTTAAGCGCTGATCATCGGTCCAGCATATCTGCAAGGCCCGGTGCAGTGTCGGGATAGCCTGAGGATCTTTCCAGTTGCCCAGCAGGAGGAGAATGATATGACACCGGTCCCCGCACCAATCCATGAGGTTTCCCATCTCGGAGAGCCAGGGAGCATCCACGCCTTCAAGCAGTGCTGTCTCATACCTCTGAAGCTCCAGGAGCCAGGTCA
>JBDTHH010000546.1:0-7775 GCA_039937055.1 Ktedonobacteraceae bacterium
TAATCACGTCACCGGCGATCTGCTGCTTGAGCTGTGTGGGCGTACCCTCGGCGACGATCTTGCCGTCGTCGATGATCGCCAGGCGGTCGCACAGACTGTCGGCCTCTTCCAGGTAATGGGTCGTGAGGAAGATGGTGGTGCCAGAGGCATGGAGTTTGCGCACCTCCTCCCACAGGTGCGCCCGGCTCTGCGGGTCCAGGCCGATGCTTGGCTCATCGAGGAACAGCAATGCAGGGCGGTGTGCGATGCCCAGCGCCAGGTCCAGGCGGCGACGCTGGCCCCCCGAATATGTGCGCGCCAGGCGATCAGCGAACGGGGCCATCTCCAGGTCCGCGATGAGTTCCGCCGCGCGCTTCGTGGCGGCATCTTTGGTCATGCCATACAAGCGCGCCTGGAGCACCAGGTTTTCGCGCCCGCTGGCCATGCCGTCGGCTCCCCCGGCCTGGCCAACGTAGCCGATACTTGCGCGCACTCGTGCGGGCTCGCGCAGCAGATCGTGTCCGGCCACGATGGCACGTCCCTTGTCAGGTGGCAGCAGCGTGGCCAGAACGCGCAGGGTCGTGGTTTTCCCCGCACCGTTGGGACCAAGAAAGCCGAAAATCTCGCCTTCTTCAACGCGCAGGTCAATGCCCCGCACGGCCTCAACCCCCTTCCCCCGCACACGGAAGCTTTTCCATAGATCCTGGATCTCGATGATTGTCATAACGCCAGCTCCTTTTGAAGAGTATTTTATATACATACGGTATGTATGTATATAGGTCAAAAAAAAGGTGCTTTACAGCTAAGCTTGAGGCTGCGCGATACCCCGGATAAAGAGGTCTACCGTCTGTTCTGCTTTGGCCTTAAGCGAAAAGGCCGTAGGGTCCAGTATCCACATCGTTGTGATGCCATTGATCATGCCTAAGGCTGTGATAGCCGCTACCTCTGGCTGCACCTCCGGCCGGATCTCGCCGGCTTCGATGCCGCGCTGGATCAACTCAGTAAAGTGCTGCAGCGAGACGCGAGTACCCTGAACTTTCTCCTGCATCCCGCTCGCCAGTTCCGGGGCTGCCTCGGTCTTCCACATTAGCAGTTCCAGCATGGTGCGGAAGTCGGCGTCCTCCTCGGTATAGCTCATCCACTTTATGAGTATCTGGCGCAGAATATGCAAGGGCGTGCCTCCCATGGTATACACCTCCCGGAATTTCATGGCCGCCTGCTGGTAGCGCTCGCGTATAAGCATATTGAACAGTTCTGCCTTGTTGCCAAAATGCCAGTGGATCGCGCCCCGTGTCGTGCCCGCCTGCCGCGCGATATCGTCGAGCGTGGTCGCGAGGTAGCCCTTGGCGCGAAAGCTGACCAGGGCGGCATTCAGCAGGTGTTCTCTTGTAATGGCGGCCTCTTCTTTTGTTCTACGCATGCTAAGCTCCTGCTATATACATACCATGCGTATGTATATTTGTCAAGAGGGTCTTACTCGATCCATCGCGCCGCCCGGTCCGCATAGGGGCGATGGCTTGCCCATGCGTTGATACAAAATAGGGAGCGCGCGCAGGCCCCCAGGGCGCAGGCCAGCGGCGCCCGTACACGAAAGATCTGGCTCCGCTCTCTCTCCCGGCTGTCTGCCTAGTTTCGTGTACGGGCGCCGCTGGCCTGCGCCCTGTTCCAACACCGCCATCTCGCCCCCTCTGTCGGATCTTCCCCTATTTCGTATCAACCAATGTGGCTTGCCTCGCCCGTGTAACCCGGCGCGGTGGATCATACGACGGGTCATAGCAGATGCGACTTTTGAGAAGCCCTGATATGGGGGCGATGCGCACTAGCAGAAGCCAGAGAGGGATGGTGCCCTCATTGTGGGGCTGAAATGCGTTCTGAATAGCAATTTTTGTCTTAGCTGCGGTAACCGCATACCTCCCGCGACCAATTCCTAGCTGCGCGAGTGTATCGCGCGGAGGGTAGCACGTCGTCGGGTCAGCCCGCGCGAGGAAGATATGAAGGAGTTGGGATAATTCAGCGGGAACATCAAAATTCCACCACAAACTTGCCGTCTTTGCAGAACAGTTCACCATCCACCCAGATTTCGCTTCCCTTTCGTAAATCACAGACCATATCCCAGTGAATGGCCGATTGATTGAGGCCTCCTGCTTGAAGGATGCCTGCACCGAGTGCCAGGTGAATGGTTCCACCTATCTTTTCATCGAAGAGGATATTCTTTGTGCAGCGGTTGATATGGGGGTTATTGCCAAAGGCAAATTCGCCTAAACGGCGCGCTCCTTCGTCCAGGTTGAGCATCTTCTCCAGATAGTCTTGGCCTTGCGCTGCAGAGGCTTCAACCACCACGCCGTTCTCAAAGCGCAGGCGGACATCCTCAACCGAGCGTCCATTCATCGCAGTAGGGAAGCTATAGCGAATCACGCCCTGCGCCGAATTCTCCACCGGGCTCGTTGAAAACTCTCCGTCGGGAAAATTGAAGTGACCGTCCCCATTCATGAAGGGACGCCCTTCAATCGAGAACGTCAAATTCGTATCGAGACCGCGCACATGAATCTGGTGTTTGCCTTTGAGCCACTGGATCAGGCGCTCTTGCTGCCTGGAAAGTTCCAGCCAACGTGCCACAGGATTCTCCTCATTGAGGAAACAGGCGTAATAGACAAACTCCTCAAAGTCGCTCAGCGACATGCCAGCGTCTTGAGCGTAAGCCGTGGTTGGAAACAGGGCAACACACCAGCGAAGCGTCCCGTCAGCTCCGCGTTGCAAGAAGGTTCGTCCCAGGTCGCTGAATGCTTGTTGTCTGACCCCCAAACGAGCTGGATCGATGCCATTCAAGTCCTGGGTATTTTCTTGGGCGAAAATGGCCAGAGACGTTTCGTAATCCTGCCGGGCGATACGCAGCGAAGGTGGAATGTAAGACAGTTGTTCATTGGAGCCTTCTTTGAGAAATATCTCTTCGATTCCTGGAAGAGTAATCATGGGTTCTGGATATGCTCCCACACGCAAGGCTTCTCGTACGACTTCACGCACTAAAGGGGCTGCATGAGGAGTAGTCGTAATAGCCAAACGATCTCCTTTCTCAATGTTTAAAGAATAACGTACCAACACCTGGGCCAGGCGTTGAAGATAGATGTCGGACATGACATAACCTCATTCTCAGGGAACACTTTTATTCTTCACGCTCAAATCTGTCCATGGATTGGGGGAAAATACCATGCCACTTGCTGCGCTCCAGGATCTCGCGCGCAATCGCCGTGATAGACTTGCCCTCGGTATCCACCAGCAGATCCTCGACCTGGCTGCGGTCCATCTGCGTCGCCAGTTCAGCGGTTCGCTGGAGGTGCCACTCAAGACCGGAGCCTAGCTCTCTAGCCTGCACGCGGCTCGCGAGGGTGTGCGGCTCTGCTCTGAGCCTCACCACCAGGAATTCGGCGCCGGGAATGGCCGCCCGGTAGCGTTCCAGCACATCGCGCGACTCCAGCACATCGACAAGGACCAGGCACGCGGCTCCGGCAACCTGGAAGTTGCGCCACACGACGGCCAGATTCTTCATCCCCAGTTCGGTATGAAAGCGGTCATGTGGAGGCCGTGGGTAACACCACCTCAGGCTATCGATATCCACAAAGGCGTGTGCTACCCCGGCCTTATCGAGCTGCTCTGATATCTCGCCAGCGACCGATGTTTTGCCCACACCGACCGGGCCAGTAATGAACAGGATGGGGACAGTGGTTGTCATAACTACCTGCCTTCGTTTATCATACTATACAGGTGCTTTTTCGCATACCAGGCAATGCTGTTTTTTTGCAAAGTTACGTAGAGTGAGAAATTCTCTCGACCGCCTCCACTTCGTTTTCTGGGTGAGAATACTGAACTATTATGATACAATAATATACGTTGCCAGGAAAGCAGAATATTCTCTGAACCATTGAAATAAGCTTGTTTGTAAATGTGAGCAAACAAAAATGGAGAAGTTATCATGTTCACCCAATCGCAGGATACGCACCTGAAGGCAGAGCGCGTACAGGTTGAACTGTTGAGCAAAGCCACAACAGAACGGCGTTTAGAGCTGGGATTGTCCCTATCCCAAGAGGCAATGGGGATTGCTCGTCAGGCCATTGCACGGACACATCCGCTTGCCAGTGAGGAGGAGCAAGCGCTCCTGTTTGTGGAAGTGACCTATGGAAAAAATCTGGCAGACCGGGTCAAAGCGTATCTTGCTGGGAGACAAAGATGAGCCAAACCATGGTTCTGGCAGCAATGATCCCTGTAATAGAAACTCTCGATCGTTTGGAAATTGATTACTATGTCGGAGGAGCGGTTGCTAGCCTGGCTCACGGCATCTATCGTACAACAGCGGATGTTGATATTATTGCTGAGATCTCGTTAGAGAAGGTACAGGCTTTTGTACACAGCCTGCAAGAGACGTATTATGTAGACGCAGATATGATAAAGGATGCCATCAAACATCGCTCTGAGTTCAACGTGATTCATCTTGACACGATGTTCAAGGTGGATATCTTCTTGCCAAAAAGGCGTCCATTCGATCAGGCAGTGCGCCACCGCGTTCAGAAGACTGAACTGAAGATTCTTGAAGAGCGTTCCATTTTCAATATGGAGTCTCCAGAAGATGTGATTCTTAGTAAGTTGGAGTGGTATAAGATAGGTGGAGGGGTCTCTGAACGACAGTGGGGTGATATCCTGGGAGTGCTCAAAGTGCAGAGGCAGAAATTGGACAGGGAGTATCTCCGTCACTGGGCAGTAGAGATCGGTGTAGCAGATTTGCTGACGCGCGCATTACAAGAGGCCGGTTTCCAATGAGCTACGCAGGTCAAAAAAGAACTCGAAGCAAAACGCAGTAGGGAAGCTACTTATAGCGCGCCATCAACCACTCATCCTTGATCTCACCCTGGGCGATCCCGCTCATCTTGCAACACCCCTCGATCACGAAGCCAAGGCGCTCATAGAGACGCCGGGCACCCTCGTTCTCAGTCAGTACCGTCAATTCGACGCGGCGCAATAGCAAGTATTGATCGGCGAGATCCAGCAGCGTTTGCAGCAGGCACGTGCCAATCTTCTGACCTTGGTACTGCGCGGCCACATGGATAAACACATAGCCGCTATGGCGCAGGCGCCCGCTGCCTACCGTCAAGCCGGCAAGACCAGCCACCTGGCTAGCTTTTTCCGCGACCACATAGTGATCGTTCTCGCTTAAGGCGTTCAGAGACTGCCTGCGTTGCTCCAGACGTAATCTAGGCAAGGCCATTGTTGTCTCGATGACGCCCTCCTGACGCGCAATCGTCCAGAGAGCCTCCGCGTCCTCAAGGCGCACGGGGCGAATGATCTGATCATTCGCGGCGGTAGCCATGTATTTCCTCACTTATTATGTCGGCGAGGCACTGTTACAGTGTCGGCTCTCAGGTGTATGTAACAATTGCGCTGTTACATAACTGCTGCTCATAGCGCCCGCGTAGGGACGGGGCGCAGGCCAGCGCATTGGTTGATACTAAATAGGAGGATCGTTGAGAAAAGAGGAGACTATCGGGCTGGTCCTGTTGCGAAATGACAACAGATGGAGGACAATCCTCTTCATCTATTCATCTCTCGCGAAAGGATTGTTCTCCATGACTCATACTACGACATGTTCACAAGAGGGTCCTGTGAGCCAGCCAGCCGAGCAGATCGTGGCCTTTCTGCACGAGGTGCTGCGTCCCCTGCCTGGCGAGGGGGAGCCAGTCGTGGCTCCCAGAAGGCGGGGCCGCCCCCGCGTGTTGTCCTGCAATCACCTCTGGCTGGCGATGGTCGTCGCCATTGTGCGCGGCTTCACCGGCTATGCCAGCGTGTGGCGGCTCATCACCTGGACGGGGGTGGGCTCCTTCCCGCTGCTGGAACTCACACGAGCGGCGGTGCGCAAACGCCTGCTGCACAGCGATCTTTGCGAGTTGCATGGGCTGCTCACCCGCGTGAGTACTGCCTTGCTGCCCTGGACGAGGGCCTACCAGGACGGGAGCCTGGCCGCCTTTGCACACACGGTGCTGGCCCTGGATCAAAGCACGCTGGATGCCGTGCGGCGGGCCTGTCAGGATGTGCGGCAGGAAGGGAAGGGCAGTCCCCGCTTGCTGGTGGGCAAACTGGCGGGCCTCTTTGATCTGCGACGCCAGCAATGGGTTCGGCTGCTCTTTCGAGAGGATGTCTTTGCCAATGAAAAGCTCTTTGTGCAAGACCTCTTCGCCGGTCTCCAGCCAGGAGCCCTGATCGTGGCGGACCTGGGCTATTTCAGCTTCCCCTGGTTTGACTGGCTCAGCGAGCAGGGCTATTGGTGGCTCTCGCGGGTGCGGGAGAAGACCTCCTATGAGGTCGTGCATGCCTTTGTGCGAGAGGGCAGCACGCTGGACGCCCTGGTGTGGCTGGGGCGCCATCGCGCTGATACAGCCAGGCATCTGGTCCGCTTGATCCAGTTCGAGCATGGAGGGATCTGCTATCAATACCTCACCAACGTCTGCGATCCGCAGCTGCTGAGTATGCGGGAGGCGGCCTGTCTCTACGCCCGGCGGTGGGACATTGAATTGGCCTTCAAAGTGCTCAAGGGCGAGTTGGGCATCCACCTGTGGTGGTCGGGTGATCCCCTGCTGGTGCTCCAACACCTCTTCTGTGCCCTCATTGTGGCCCAGATCTTGCACGCGCTGCATCTGCGGGTGGCCGCCGAGGCAGGGGTCGATCTCTTTGAGGTGTCCTTGCCGGTGCTAGTCACCTTGCTCGCATCGGCACCTACCCGTCAGAGCAGCGAGAGCCTGGTGAGCATGCTCCTTCGCAAAGGCCGCCAGCAAGGACTCATCCGCCCCTCTCGACGCTATCAGCCCGTGGTTCCTGCCTTGCTGGAACCCTCTACTCCTGCGCCTCCTGACCTGGAGGTGCTCAGACAGGAGCGCTATGGCCAGCGCAAGTGTCAGCCACGCTCGGATCGAGTCTGTTTCCAGCCTCGGTTTCTGTCGTTCTTTGTGATTTAGTATCAACCAATGAGGCCAGCGGCGCCCCTACATGAAATGCTGCATCCGTGTGGCAGGCCATTGGGCCGTGAGGTCTCCTCCCCGGCTGCGCAAGCGAGGCCGCACATCGGCGCGACTTGTTATGTAGGGGCGCCGCTGGCCTGCGCCCCGTCCCTACTATCGTTGCATCGTCTCTATCGTCTTGCGTACAATCTCGACGAAGTCCGGCTTGAGGCTGGCGCCGCCGACGAGCGCGCCGTCGATATCGGGATGGGCCATGAACTCGCCGATATTGGCGGAGGTGACGCTACCGCCGTAGAGGATGCGCAGGGCCGAGGCGGCCTCGCTGTCGTAGCTGGCGGCGTAGAGTTCGCGGATCAGGTGGATAACCTTGCCGGCACCCTCGACGGTGGCAGCTTTGCCGGTGCCGATGGCCCAGATGGGTTCGTAGGCCACCACGACATCGCCCGCGCGCTCCGGGGGGAAGTGCGCGAGGCTATGCTGCACCTGGCGGCGAATCACCTGCTCGGTATGTCCGGCCTCGTGCTCTTCTGGACGTTCGCCGATGCATACAATTGGGCGCAGGTTATGTTCAAGGGCCGCGCGCGCCTTCTTGTTCACCAGCTCATCGGTCTCACCGAAATAGGTGCGGCGCTCGGAGTGACCGAGGATCACGGTGGTGCATAGTTCGCGCACCATCGTGGGAGAGATCTCCCCTGTGAAGGCGCCCTGCTCCTGGAAGTACATATTCTGCGCCCCCAGTTCAACGCGCTCGCACAGTTCCGCGTCCAGTACCTCCCTGACCGCCGCCAGGGAGATAGC
>JBDTHH010000547.1:0-3134 GCA_039937055.1 Ktedonobacteraceae bacterium
GCCACGACCCAGACGGTCAACGGCACCGGCCTGGGGTTGACCATCGCTCGCTCCCTCGTCGAAATGCATGGGGGAGAGATCACCGTCACCAGCGCGACGGGGCAGGGAGCCACCTTCAGCTTTACCCTGCCACTGGTCCAGCAGCGTGCCGCGCCGCTGCCAGCACATGCGGGCCGCCTGGGCAAACGCATCCTGGTGGTCGATGATGAGCCTGACATCACGAACCTCCTGCAGCACGCACTCGAAGGAGCTGGTTATGACGTTGGCGTGGCCGCCACAGGCATGAAGGCCTTTGAACTGGCCACAACCACCCAGCCTGATGTGATCATCCTGGATCTGCTTTTGCCCGATATGGAGGGGCTTACAGTCCTGGAATGGCTGAAAAATAATACCCTTACAGCGAATATTCCCGTGATCATCCTCAGCACTTCTGACGAAGATGGACAAGAGCGCGAGTTAGGGGCCGTTGATTACCTCTCTAAGCCCATTAAGCCCGAGACGTTGCTGCAGCGCATTGCGAATATTCTCGCTCACCAACCCTATCCCGAGCCTTCTGCTCCTTGAAACGCAGAGCAGACGTTATGACCTGTTGCTCTGGGAAAGGAACAACTATGACTACTCAAATACATACAAAGCGACCAGTGAGTCTCCTACGACAATTCAATACATCCTTGCTCTTCGTGATCACCCTGCTGGTCACTGTAAGCTTACTTCGTGCCCTGACAACCGCGTATACTCTCAGCAGCGAAACGAATCTGCGCACGCAAACGCAGGTTCTCCAAAAAGACGAAGATACCCTGCTCAGCGCTATGACGGATCAGGAAACGGGTCTGCGCGGCTATATCACTACCGCCAACCCGCTGTTTTTGCAACCGTTCAACAGCGGCCGCCCGCGTTTTCTCGCCATCCTTCGCGATCTCAGGCAACACCTGTCTGGACCGAATTTTCGTACATCCAGATCAGCCCTAGACCAGGTGGCAACGGGGGCCAACGAGTGGTACAGCTCCTTCGCGCTGGTGCAACTAACCCATGTTCAACATGGCAACCTGGCCAGCGCACGCGCCGAACAGACCAGCCTTGCTGGCAAGATCCTTTTTGATCGCTTCCGCGCGACGATAGTCCGGCTCGATCAGGCTCTAAGCGCGGATAACGCCCGCATAGCGCAGCAGGACGCCATGCTTATCTGGATATCAGTCGCGCTTGTCTTCGGGCTTTCTCTGCTCGTCATTTTCATCTTGTGGGTCCTCTTCAGACACATTGCCCGGCGGCTGTTTGCGCAGCTCGCCACATTGCGCCTGGCTTCCCAGCAGACCGCTACCGGTGACCTCTCCACGCGTGTTCCCCTCCTTGGCTACGAGGAACTCCACGCGCTTGGCCTGTCCTTCAACACCATGGCTACCACTCTCCTGCAAAAACAGGCCGACAATGAGCAACTGGTGCAGAAGCTAGAAGGCGGCAATGAACAACTCACGCATGCCAACAGCACATTACGGGCGCTCTTAGATAGCGCCTATGGCGCCATTTTCTTTGTGTCGCCAAATGGCTATGTTCAGCAAATCAACCGCCGCTTCATAGAACTCTTTACGCTTGAAGCTGCGGATATTGTCGGACAACCTATCACCAACCTGGTTTCCCACTGGAAACAGCTCTTCGTGGACCCTGAAATCTTCGAAGACTACCTGGAGAACAGTAGAAATGACCAGACAGAGGCCTTTTCCGCCACTATCGTGCAAGAGACTCCTCAGCACCGGGAATATGATCTCTACTCTACCCCCGTACTCAGCGCAGACGGCACCTACCTGGGACGCTTCTACAGTTTGCGCGATGTGACGCAAGAGCGCGAGGTGGATCGCATGAAGTCCGAGTTCGTCTCCCTGGTCTCACATGAGCTGCGCACCCCGCTGACCTCCATTCAGGGCTATATAGACCTGCTCATAACAGATGAGGAGGTCGGTCCCCTCACCGCGTTGCAGCAGGAGTTTCTGGGTGTGGCCCATAATAATGCCCGCCGCCTGGTGGGGATCATCAACGACCTGCTCGACCTCTCACGCATCGAGTCGGGCAAGATCGAACTGCACCGTGAACCCCTGCACCTCACTCGCCTCATTCAGGAACTGCTCCCCACGTTCTCCCTGCGCCTGGAGGAGAAGCAGCAGGAACTGGTTCTGCACCTGCCCGACCCTTCGCCCATCGTGCAAGCCGATAGCGAGCGCATCGTGCAGGTACTCAGCAACTTGCTCTCTAACGCGCACAAATATACGCCCCAGGGAGGGCGCATTGATCTCACGGTGGAGACAACGGGGACTATGGCCCGTATCTCGGTCACCGATACCGGCATCGGATTATCCGTGGACGAGCAGGCCCAGCTCTTTACACGCTTCTATCGCGCACAGAACACCATGAGCCAGACAGTCAACGGCACCGGTCTGGGACTGACTATCGCGCGCACGCTCGTTGAGCTGCATGGGGGGGAGATCACCCTCACCAGCACACCGGGCCAGGGATCTACCTTTAGCTTTACCCTGCCACTGGTGCAGCATCTCCTGCCAATGGCCCAAGGGGGACGCCTGGGCAAGCGCATCCTGGTGGTCGATGATGAGTCCGACATCGCGCATCTCTTGCAGCACACCCTGGCGGGGGCTGGCTATGAGGTCATCGCGACCGGTACAGGCGCCGGGGCCTTGGAACTGGCAAAAACCATCCAGCCCGATCTGATCACGCTGGACCTGGGCCTACCCGATATGTACGGCCTCACGGTCCTGGCAGCGTTGAAAGCTGAACCCTCCACAGCCAACATTCCTGTCATTATCCTCACGGTGAGCGATGGAGATAGGCAGGACTGCATGCTGGACGCTATTGATTACCTCCACAAACCCATCAAGGCAGATGTGCTGCTGGAGCGCATCGCGAACGTTTTCGCCAGCGTAGGGACCGGGGCGCAGGCCAGCGCATTGGTTGATACTTAATCGAGGCGAGATCGCGTCGGCTTCCAAAGCACGTGTCAGGTCACAGGGCGACCGCCAGGGATCGCCCCTCCATGTCCGTTCCCCAATGGAACAACGCGTGGGATGGAACAGGATACCCAGCACGCCGACGTTGATGCTTTGTTCACGTCGCCGGACATGGAGGGGCGA
>JBDTHH010000548.1:0-3373 GCA_039937055.1 Ktedonobacteraceae bacterium
AGGCAAGCCACGCCCTACGGTGATGCCCAATTTTCGCTTGTTCCTGGCTTACATTCACGCCTATTGGGCGCCCGGCTCGCTTGCGCCCTCCCAGTCTCACACGATATTGCCGTCGCGCATATGCACAATGCGATCAGCACGTTGTCCAACCTCCAGCGCGTGAGTCACCAGGACGAGCGTTTGACCGTGTTCGCGATGGAAGTAACAGAGCAGGTCCATGATAGCGTTCGCGCTTTCGCTATCGAGGTTTCCGGTAGGCTCGTCGGCCCACACGATGGCCGGATCGTTCGCCAGGGCGCGGGCGATGGTCACGCGCTGGCGCTGGCCCCCTGAGAGTTCCGCCGGGCGATGCCTGGCTCGGTCGGCCAGGCCCACACGCGCCAGCACCTCCAGGGCGCGCTTGCGGGCCTGGCGACTGGCGGTGCCGGCGATGAGCATCGGCAGCTCTATGTTCTCCACGGCGGTGAGCATCGGCAGGAGGTTGAAATCCTGGAAGATGAACCCCATATGCTGCGCGCGATAGACCGTGCGCTCGTTATCGCTCAAGTCACGCAGGTTATCGCCCTGAATGAAGATATTGCCGTCATCGATGTTATCCAGTCCCGAGAGGCAGTTGAGCAGCGTCGTCTTGCCGCAGCCGCTCGGCCCCATGATCGCCACCATCTCCCCGCGCGCCACCCGCATATCCAGGGTCCGCAAAGCCTCCACGCGCAGTTGCCCGCTGCGATAGACTTTACGTACCTGCTGTGCCTCAATGATCAGCCCTGGGTCCGGCGAAGTTGTAGGATGGTTCATATTCTGAGATTGCCCTGTTTGCATGCTGTTTTCCTGGTCTAATAGAACAGTATATACACTATCTATACTATCATCATTTCGCCCTGATCGTGTAGGAGCGTAAACTTCCCGTTTACTCCAACAAATTTGCTTGCTAGGCAATACTGCCCATCTGGGCCTGGCTCACCCGCATCCTGGCTATCTTTGTCTACGCGCTCGGAACGAGGTATACTATCTACTAAAAGAAGAGGATGAAGTATGACAAACTGGTTTGAGGGCGAGATCGATGCCAATGGCATACGCATTCATTATACACGTACTGGCGACCACAACAAGCCGCCACTCGTTCTCCTGCATGGCTTTCTGGACAACGGCCTCTGCTGGACGCCAGTGGCACGCGATCTGGAGGACCGCTACGACGTAATTATGCTGGACGCGCGCGGCCATGGGCAGAGCGATGGTCCAGCGAAAGGGGCGGCATACTCCTTCGATCTCCTGGTTGCTGACACCAGCGCCGCGATTGGCGCGTTGGGCCTGCACAAGCCCTATCTGCTTGGTCATTCGATGGGAGCACTGACCGCAATGGCGCTGGCGGCTCGCGCTCCCGATCTGGCACGAGCTATTGTGCTGGAAGATCCCGCCTTGATGGATCAGCGTTCACCCCAGGACGAGCCAGAGCAGCTCGATCAGGAACAACTACAGGGTATCCAGGAGATGATGAGCTTCAAATTTCTCTCAGATGAGGAGCGGCTCGCTAAAGCCAGCGCGCTTAACCCCAACTGGTCAAGAGAAGAACTCATCCCCTGGGCGCAGGCAAAGGTAGAATTCGACCCGGAAGTCTTTCAGTATGTTCTCGCCTCCTTACTGCAACCCTGGCGCTCATATATTGCACAGGCGCAGTGTCCTCTCCTGCTGATTACCAGCGAGCCTGAGCTTGGCGCAATCACCACGCCCGCCATGGCCGAGGAGTTCTCGCACTTGTGGCGACAAGGGGAGATGATCCATATCAGCGGCGCGGGTCATTGTATCCACCGTGATCGCTATACTGAGACGATGACTGCCATCCAGGATTTTTTAGCCAGGCATTGATGACCTGCAGGTGTATCAGCTCCCGCTTTCTACAGAAACTTATTGCGCCTCCGTCGGCGCCTCTGACTCATCGGCGCCCTGCGCAGGATAGGGAGCAAGGCCCTCCCAGGGAATACGCGCGGGCGTATTGAGGTCGCGCAGGTGCATCACATCATTATAGCGTTCGAGCAACCAGGCTTGCGGAAGCGGAATCCATTCCTCCGACGAGACCGTATGCCAGTGCGTGATCGAGGTATTGTGCGTGTTGAAAAAGGCGCGCGGGAATTGGAGCGTGCTGATGCCCAGGAATAAGAAAAACGCGGCATCAACTACACCACCGTGACAGACAATCACAATCGTCTTCCCCGCATGCTCCTGCATGATGCGGTTGAGAGCAGTGCAGGCGCGGAACATGAACTCCGTCCAGCTTTCCGCCCGCGAAGCAAGATGGAAAAAGGGCTTCTGATCAAAAGACACGGCTTTGAAGTTCTGCTGGTACGCGTCAAAACTCATATCGTCGGCATCGCCGTCGCGCCACTCTTCGACCTCTTCATCAAATACGATGGGCAGGCCGAGCGCCGGCGCAATGATCTCGGCCGTGTGCCTGGCCCGCAGCATCGTGCTGGCAATGAGTACGTCGGCCGCGATCTCGCCGCTGGCCGCCAGCCGGTCGCGCAGCCGCTCAGCCTGCTGTATGCCGAATGGCGACAGCCGCGTATTGCTAATCGTTCTCTTAACCGCGCTGATGGCCTCGCCATGACGTATCAAGTACAGGTGGGTCATGTGCTTGCTTTCTCCCTCTTTCTTTGTATTCTATCACCTCCTTCTCTGATTACGGTGAAAGCCGACGAGACCCAGGAGAAAAAGAAAACCTATGGAATGTTACTCTTGCTTGAGCTAAGAAATGTGTTCATCAACTTTGGCAAGCAAGGGATAGACACATCCGCAACATATGGGCCAAATCGGGTACTAGCGAACAGTAATTTGATACTGCTCTATTTGCCGCTGATATCTTGTTTGGAGAATCTCTGATACTTGTTGTGCCGAGAAGGGTAACAGCATCTCGGAGAGAGAGATCGCAGGGAGTGGTAATTCGCCAAAAAGGCGAAAGATGCGCTGGGACCGGGGATACCGTGCGGAGAATGTTTCCTTCCCGGATTCAGAGAGGTAGACATTCAGAGAAGCAGCGCGTCCTTCGGATGAAATAATTGCATCGATTTCCCCCCATGCGACAAAGACATTCCACAACAAACTCTGTTGTTGAATCCTCTCCTCGTTGACAACGAGGACCCGAAAAGGACGGATCAGGCCAACGAGGCATATCAGACCACACAAGCCAAAAAAGCCGATACATATAACCCCGATACTAATAAACAACATGTCACTCAACAAGACCGTCCAGGCGCCAGCAACGATGCATGCCAATGATCCTGCGAGTCCAAGAAGCATCTTCAAACGAGCGGAGTAAAGAATCAGCTTTTATGTCCCAAATACATGTTTATTATGTCCATAAATTCCTCTTCATTTATAG
>JBDTHH010000549.1:0-3390 GCA_039937055.1 Ktedonobacteraceae bacterium
TATCCATACCATGTCAACGTACTAAAGCATCTCAGCTATGAGACCGTAACGCGTATATTTGTGCGTACAAATTCGGGAGGCACAAAACTCGGCAATGCAGACCTCGCTCTTGCTCAGATATCCAGCCTTAATAGAGGGATCGTTGACAAACTCAGCGACTATCAAAAAGAGTTTAAGGAACAAAGCTGGGGTCTCAAGCTTGATAACGGGTTATTGCTAAGAGCTATCGTGGTCCTGCTAACGGGACAGAGCCGTTTTTCGCGCGTATTTAGTGCCGATAAGCAGCTAACAATTGCAGAAATTGATATCGCCTGGGAGCGCGTAAAAGTTGCGCTGGCTAAAACTGTTTCCTTTCTGGTACATAACTGTCTGATCGATCACTTAGAAATGTTGCCAACGCGCAATATTGTCATCCCCTTAGTCGCTTTCTTTGATCTTCATGGTGAGCATATGACCCCTACCCAGGCCCATGAATTGCAACGCTGGGTATATATGGCCCTTATCTGGACACGCTACAGCACCTCTTCGGAAACGAGCATGGACCAGGACATTGCTGCCCTGAAGAAAGAGAAGCCTGTCCAGTCCATGATTCAAAACATTGAAAATGAAATTGGTCATCGCCCCATTACTGAGCAAAATCTCGAAGATCAGCGCCAAAATTCAGCATACATGGTCATGGCCTATGTGCTCGCGCGCCAGGCAAAAGCCCAGGATTGGTTTAACAACATGACCATAGCCAACAGCTTGAAGCAGGAAGGCTATCATTTACACCACATTTTCCCCAAATCCAAACTAAGCGCTAAATACGATCTGAGGAAGGAGAGCAGAATTGTGGACCAGATTGCCAATCTGGTATTTCTAGCCGCGCCCGTGGATAAGAGCATCGCAAACCGTCTACCAGAAGCATACTTACCAGATATCGATAAACACCACTTACAAGCACAACACATTCCTGAAGAAACAAAGTTATGGAAGTTGGATCAGTTCGAGAATTTCACTCGCCAGCGTAGAATCATGCTTGCCAATGCTATCAATCAACTCCTTTTGTCGTTGTCGGAAGATAAACATATATGGGTACCTGCCGCTGCTGATGTCCTGGAAACCCAGGTCGGGGCATTAGAAAAGCAATTACGCGCGTTAATAGCCGGTCGCTTGCATGAAATGGGAGGGAACGATGCCTGGGAACGCCTCGTCCCGAAGGAGATTCGTAACAGTGTTCAATCTCATATCAAGAAATTCGAGTCAAAAAATCCTTTTATGGCAGGAGAGCATGTATCGCTAGAAAGCAAACTAAATTTTTGTCTGTTCAGCGACCTTTCCAGGATCATTTCACAAAACTGGCCACAGTTTGCGGACATCTTCGGGAACCAGGACACATTCACTCCTTACAATCGATATGTAGTCGATGCCCGTAATGCATTTGCACATCACAACCCGGTATCCGATCATGCATTGGCCTCAGCCCAGGCAGGCCTGTTGTGGTTTGAGAAATGCCTGGGACAAGCCCAGATAGAGAATGAGGATGAAGAAGATGCATTAAGTACCGCGATATAAAAGGGAGATTGGCGCAGGGATCGTTGTTTGATGAGGTATGATCAGGCGCTTTGCGAACGATAGAGAGGGGGAACCCCGGCATATGACAACGCAATGGAATGTGACGTTTAAACCGGCGCTGCTGAACGATGTGGCGGCGCTGCCGGCCAAAGAGGCGCACCAGGTGATGGCGAAGGTTGCCCTGCTCATGCAGGACCCGACGCCGGATGCCAAGGTGAAGAAGCAGCTCAAGTATATGCATAAGGGCGCGGGCAGGCTGTATCGCGTGCGCTCAGGCGATTATCGCATCTTCTATACCTTCGCCGCCGAGAAGCAGAGCATCAGCCTGCTGGCCATCCGCCGGCGCGACGACGACACCTACGACGAGGATATGGACGCCGAACTGCTGGAGGGGCTGGATGTCGAACTGGACGGGCAGCCGCCGGCGCAGAGGACGCAGGTCGATTGGGAGCAACGCTACGCGCAGAAAGCTGAGACGCCGCTGCCGGAGCCGCTCTCCACGCAGAAAGCCGACAGGTCGCTGCCAGAGCCAATCACTGTAGATCTGCTGAAGCGGCTGCGCGTGCGCCCGGAGTATCACACGCGCCTGCTGCCGCTCACGAGCGAGGACGCGCTGCTGAACTGTCCCGGCGTCGAGGATGGCGTGCTGCTGGAGATCGACCACTACATGTTCGAGCGCCCGCTGATCCAGGTCATGCAGCAGCCCGATCACGTGCTCAACGATGTCAACGACCTGCTACGCTACAAAGAGGGCGAACTGCTGGCCTTCCTGCTCAAGCTCTCGCCCGAACAGGAGAAATACGTCCACTGGTCGCTTGCCAGCAGCGGCCCCACGCTCGTTAAGGGCGGACCCGGCACCGGCAAGAGCACCGTGGCGCTCTATCGCGTGCGTTCGATGCTGGAGCAACTGCTCAAAACGGGCCAGACGCCGCGCATCCTCTTCACCACCTACACCAACGCGCTGATCAAATCTTCCGAGCAGCTCTTGCAGCAACTGCTGGGGGCTAACGCGCAGTACGTCAGAGTGCTGACCGCCGACAAGATCGCCCGCGAGATCCTGCACGCCAGCGGCCAGGTCGGAGCGCTCATCGATACCGGGGACCTGCACCGCATCACCAGGCAGGCCGTGAGCGAGGTGCCGCTGGAGGGCAACCTGCTGCAACAGCAGGCGCAGCGGCAGACGCTGGCGCGCATGGGACCCAGCTACCTGCTGCAAGAGTTCAACACCGTCATCGTCGCGCGGCAGATCGACAGCCTGGAGGCCTACCTGGCCGCGCCCCGCAACGGGCGCAAGCTGCGCCTGAACGCCATGCAGCGGCGCGTCGTCTGGCACGCCTACGAGCGCTGGCGGGACCTGCTGCTTGCCAGTGGCAAAGAGACCTGGCAGCAGCGACGCGCGCGGGCCGAGGCGCTGGCGTCCCAATCACACCTGTACCAGGCCTACGACGCCGTCGTGATCGACGAGGCGCAGGACCTCGACCCCAGCGCCCTGCGCATGCTCATCGCTCTCTGCAAGGCCCCCAATCGCCTCTTCGTCACCGCCGACGCCAACCAGGCCATCTACGGCAGCGGCTTCACCTGGACCGACGTTCACCAGAGCCTGCGCTTCCAGGGGCGCACCAGCATCCTGCGCGCCAACTACCGCTCCACCTATGAGATCGGCGAGGCGGCGCAGGCCTACCTGACCTACGGCGCCAGCGAGCCAGAGACCAGCGAGCGCCAGTACGTCAACAACGGGCCACTGCCGGACGTACGCGCCATCATCAGCCAGGGACACGAGGCGCAGCTTCTCGAAAGCTTCTTCAAAAAAGCCTGTCGCAGCCTGCGCCTGACCGC
>JBDTHH010000550.1:0-3871 GCA_039937055.1 Ktedonobacteraceae bacterium
CAACTGGCGGAACAGCAGATCGCGCGTGAGCAGGATGCTCATCTCCTTGGCCAGCTCGCGCAGCAGGTAAGCTCTTTAGCCGGGCAACTGAGCGAGCAGAAGACGCGCTCCGAGCAGGAAGTCCGCACGCGCGAACAACTCATGCAGCATATGTCCCTGCTCACTCACCAGGCAAGCGAGCAAGCAATGATGCAGGAGAATGCGCAACAACAGGTGCTGGCCGTCCTGGCGCAGCAGCAGGATCAGATCGCCTCGCTGCACCACCACGTTTCAGAACACTTCCAGCACTCTGAACTGCTCTCCCAGCTCTATGCCGCCAGCGAGCAACGTGAAGCCGAGATCGAACAGCAAATCGCCGACCTCTACCGGCTTCTAGAACAGCACCGAAGAGCCAGCTATTATCCCGGCAATCAGGGTGGCGGAAGATAAACCGCTACCCTGCTATCTCTATAGATTATGTTGCATAGAACGCGGAAAACAGGACTTTTATGCCAGGTTGCTTCCGATCCTGGTTATGGTTTCTTTACCGCCTCCTAGTACTTTTCAACCAATGCTCAACTCCTGTATCCATAAACACATCCTTGGGTATGATACATGAATAGTCGGGGAGCCTGCTAGGCCGCAACGACCAGATAAAAAGATCACGATGATTAATGCGCTCCGGGCGTTGTCACTATCGGAACTCCACTATTACCAGGCCATCTCCTCTCTATGAAAGGAAAAGCAGGATGCTCATCGACACAGTCAGGTTTTCCCATCTTCTAGGAGAAGACAAACTTCACACTATGGCACACTTTCTAGCCCACACAGCCTTCGTGATCTCCCACAAATCAGAGAGCATCGAGACCCTGCTTGGCGTTCTCTGGTACCTACCTACGAACAGTCCCACTATTGTTGTAACCAACTGCCCGGAAGAGCACACCCAGGACATTCTATACGACATCCAGACACGCCTGACATCCCATAAGAATATCTACGTCGTCCACCAGAAGGACGAGCAGGTTGCACGCTTCTTCCAGGACCACGGGGTGGCGCACATCCTGGGGGATGATGGCCTGGTCCGTAACGGGAAGGGCGAGGGGATGTACATTGGAGCGCTCTGTGCCAGCCTGTTACGCTATCCACAGTGGGTGGTCTTCTATGACGCGGATAATCTCGTTCCCTGTGCCCTGCTGGAATACACGCTGGCAATGGGCAGACTCTTTCTGGCGGCACACTCTCCGAATCTGTCCTATCTCCAACGAGAGACTGCTCCTTTACACAATATCCGCATTTGCTGGGCCTCCAAGCCCTCGTTACAGAGCGGGAAACTGGAAGAAAACCTGTTGGGACGCTGCACCAGGGTGATCTCACCGATCTTCCAGGGTATCCTGGAGGAATGGTTTGGCATATGCAACCACCCGGTCATCTCATCAAACGCCGGTGAGCAAGGTATGACCATCCAGACGGCCGGGGCGCTGCGCTTCTCTTCTGGCTTCTCTGTGGAAACATTCCAACTCCTGGATTTCCTCTTCAAAGCCGCTCAGTTTGACACGTATTCCGGCGAAGTACTGCTCCAGCAATACCAATCTCAAAGCCCTCACTTCCACACCAAGCGAGAGGATGGGCATATTAAGGATATGATCGCCGTCAGCCTGGGTGGCTTCTTCGCATTCCAGGGCCATCTCCCTCCACGCGTCGAGGAGCAAGTGCTGCGCCTGCGAGATGAACTGAACCTTGATGTTGCCTACCCCCTCGTCTATCCAGCGTTACAAAGCCTGGACCTGGCAGGCGATGAGGAATTTCTGCAGCGGTACAGACTGTTTGCCGATACTGATAACAGAGATACATGGGATAGCTTGCTGGAGACGATCTCATAATCGCCTGGAGGCAGGGGAAGGGTTTTGGGCGTTCCCCCCTAAAAATGCTCCTCCATACGGAGCATGTCTGATTACAAGCGAACGGAGGCGCGTTCGCTTTCCGGCCGTCCGGTCTAGAAAGCGAACGCGATCTATGAGATGAAACTACTTCTGGTCCGCCACGGGGCGACCCTTAACAACCTTCAAAAGCGATATACCGGTCAGGCCGATGTGGAGCTGAGCGCTCTGGGCCAGCAACAAGCGATAGCGGTAGGCGAGCGCCTGGCACATGAAGTGCTAGATACCATTGTCACATCTGATCTCAAGCGCACGCGAGACACCGCGCGGATCATCGCTGGTCACCATGTTCTTCCTATCCTGGAAGATCCCCATCTGCGCGAAATCTCGTTTGGCACATGGGAGGGAGCGACATTCGCCGAGGTCGCCACGCGCGATGCAGCGTTGGTGAAGCGCTGGCTGGCGGATGCATCCAACTGCGCGCCACCTGGAGGCGAGACAGCCACGCAGGTACGTAATCGTATCGTCGTGGCACTTGGTTCCTGGCAAGAGCGCTACCCAGCGGGAACGGTCCTCTGGGTGACCCATGGCGCCTTTATCGGCATCCTCCTCTGTCATGTGCTGGGTATGGATCTCAACCGGCGGCGGCAGTTTCACTGCGATAATGCCTCGATCACGGAACTCGATCTCGGCGAGACCTTGCCCCGGCTTCTGTGCTTCAATGAGACCGCGCACCTGCGCCATCTCACACACGTACAACCACCGCATACGGTCCATTCCACATAGGGATCATGCTTCTTGACAAGCTCGCTGCCTGCGGTCAAAATAGCATAGATGCGCGTTCTATACCGGAAAGGTCTCGTCCGACATGACTATGCTGGCAGCGATGTTTTACGCCCCCCTGGATGTACGCATGGAGCAGCGTCCAATCCCTCAGCCGGGGCCGGGAGAAGTTCTCCTCCAGGTAGCGGCGGCTACCACCTGTGGCACCGATGTGAAAACCTATCGCCGGGGCCATCCTCTGCTGTTTCGCCAGACGCCTGCCGGCTTCGGTCACGAAGTTGCCGGGTATGTCGCACAGACCGGTTCAGGGGTGACACAGTGTCGCGAAGGCGATGCCGTTGTGGTAGCCAATTCGGCTCCCTGCCTGCGTTGCTACTATTGCCGGCGGGGGAGATTCAGCCTGTGCGAAGATCTGCTCTTGCTCAACGGGGCCTATGCCGAGTACCTGCTGGTCCCGGAGCGTATCGTGCGCCAGAACCTGTACCTGCTGCCACCTGATACCTCGCTGGTGGCGGCGGCGCTCAGCGAGCCGCTGGCCTGCGCCCTGCACGGCGTCGCTGCCTGCGAGATCGTTCCCGGCGCTACCGTCGCGATCATTGGCGCCGGCCCGCTGGGGCTGTTGCTCGTGGCGGCGGCACGGCTGCAAGGGGCGCGCGTGATCGTGCTGGGGCATGGCAGCGAACGGCTGGCCCTCGCCCGCCACTTTGGCGCGGATGTCGTGCTTGACACCACAGATCTGTCGCCCCACGAAGAGCACGCGGCGCTGCTGCAGGAGACCGAGGAGCAGCGCGGGGCCGACATCGTGATCGAGGCCGTCGGCACGCCGGAGACCTGGGAGAGTGCGACGACCGTGGTGCGCCCCGGCGGCCTGGTCAACTTCTTCGGCGGCTGCCCTTCTGGCTCGCGCGTGACGCTGGAGACGCGCCCGCTCCATTACGCGGAACTGACCCTCAAGGGCGTCTTCCACCATACGCCCGCCTACTTCGCCCAGGCGCTCGACCTTATCACAACTCGGCAGGTCGATGTCGAGGCCCTGATTAGCGCGCGCGTCCCGCTGACCGAGACGCTCAAGGTGTTGCAACTGTTACTGGACAGGCAGGGCGTGAAGTATGCTATCTGTCCCGCTATGGATCACGTTTGACTGCGACAGTGGTCGGCCACATAGGCATGAACGGAAGCCGAATCGTGCCGTCGTTCCGTAGGGCGTGGCTTGCCTCGCCAGTCCGTCCACC
>JBDTHH010000551.1:0-2698 GCA_039937055.1 Ktedonobacteraceae bacterium
CCGATGCCCTGCCGCGCTACATCGCCTACTTCGAGGCCCATGAACCTCAACAGGACGAGGGCAACGCCAAGGCCGACCCCACCGAGGGCATGAATACGGCCGAGCGCATCCACTGGCAGGTCCTGCACCGCCGTAAAGAGGGTATCGAGCCGCTTATCACGCAGGCTATCGCGGATCGTAGCCAGGAACTGGGCGTGGCCCCTGGCGAGGCGGCCGTCAATGTGCTCAATACGATCCTGCTGCCGGCGATGAAGGATGTCGGCGACCGCTTCGGGGCCGGCGAACTGATCCTGCCCTTCGTGCTGCAATCCGCCGAGGTCATGAAACGCGCCGTGGCTCACCTGGAACAGTACCTTGAAAAGAAGGAAGGCTATACCAAGGGCAAGGTGGTGCTGGCGACGGTCTTTGGCGATGTGCATGATATCGGCAAAAACCTGGTCAATACGATCCTGAGCAATAATGGCTATACCGTTTATGACCTGGGCAAGCAGGTCCCTCTCAATACAATCCTGGATAAGGCTCTTGAGGTGAACGCGGACGCCATTGGCCTCTCCGCGCTCCTGGTCAGCACCTCCAAGCAGATGCCGCTCTGCGTCAAAGAGCTGCACAAGCGCAGTCTGAACTACCCCGTGATTGTGGGCGGTGCGGCCATCAACCGTGCCTATGGACGGCGCATCCTCTTCGTAGACGAACCAGGCAGCGAGTCAGCGCCTGTCCCCTACGCTCCCGGCGTCTTCTATGCCCGCGATGCCTTTGAGGGCCTGGAGATCATGGACCGGCTGATGAGTTCGACGGATGAACGCGCTACGTTTGTCGAGCATGTGAAGGCGGAGGCGCTGAAAGAGCGGCTCAAGAAAACGACTGCCAGCGCGGGGACAAATGTTGGCAGACCTGCCGCTTCTCAGGAGCCGTCGGCCAGCATTAAGCCGGCACCGTCGATCCCCACGCCGCCTTTTTGGGGGCCACACGTTCTGGATCGCATCGGCCTTGAAGATGTGGCGGAGTGTATGGACTTCAAGACGCTCTTCCGCCTGCACTGGGGCGGCAAGACGCACGGCGAGGAGTTCACGCGCCTGGTGGAGCAGGAGTTCCGCCCACGCCTGGAACGCATGCTGCGCGAGGCCCGCCAGCAGCGCTCCCTCCAGCCCAGGGTGGTCTACGGCTACTTCCCCTGCCAGTCCAGCGGCAACGAACTGCTGGTCTACGATCCACAGGCATGGCAGGAAAAAAAGGAGGCCAGGGAGCTGGTGCGCTTCCTCTGTCCACGCCAGGGTGAGCGCGAGCGCCTCTGTCTCGCCGACTACTTCGCTCCGGTCGCAGGCGGCGCAATGGATGTAGTAGCCCTCCAGGTTGTGACGATGGGCGAGAGTGCCAGCCTGCTTGTGCAGCGCCTGCAACAGGCCGGCGATTATGCCGAGGCCTACTTCACGCATGGCCTGGCCGTCGAGATGGCCGAGGGCCTCGCCGAATATACCAACCGCCTGGTGCGCCAGGAACTCGGCCTGGACACACAGCGTGGCCGCCGCTATAGCTGGGGCTATCCCGCCATTCCCGATCTTGAGGACCACGCAAAGCTCTTTCAGGTGCTACCCGTGCGCGCAACTATCGGCGTCGATCTCACGGAGGCCTACCAGTTCGTGCCGGAGCAATCAACCGCGGCCATCATTGTGCATCACCCCCAGGCTACCTATTTCTCCGTAAGAGAAGCCGTCACAGCCTCCTGAACCCGGCATCCTGTCGTGCGACGCCGCTGGCCTTCGATGGAACCAAAGGCCAGCGGCGTCCCGCTTCACGCCTCTATGCAGCTTTCTCCCCATCATCATCATAGGGGCTTACACTGCCCTCTTCACCGTTATCGTCGTCATCTCCATAATACGAAATGGAGCGACTCCACCCATGAGGTCCGTCGTCATCATTGGGTCCCGGCGGCAGCGCACCTATGATCCCGCCATCGTCATCGTCTGGCCCAACAGGTAGCGCGGGGAGTGCGCCTATGATCCCACCATCGTCGTCGTCTGGCCCAACAGGTAGCACAGCCCGTATCCCATTGCCATCATCATCATTGGGTCCTGGTGGCAGCACGTGCCCTTTCCCCTGGTCACCATCATCGTCATATGGGCCTGACATGACAACATGAGTAGCAGACATACGTACTTCGGTTAACTGTAACATAGATTGGATACCTCCACTGTGAATCACACGGCGTCAATTTATCAATATTTAGTATATTGACTATATATTGATATCATAACGCGTACCTACCCATAATCGACATTATGGGAGATTTATTGCACACCGGCATTTCCGGTTGTGTAACCTATAGACGTGCATCAGTAGACAAACAGAAATTCTGGTTTCACTATCGTAATGTGGGCTACGGGCTTCATTACGAATGACGTGCGCAGCTAGACAAATAGAAATTTGGTCAGAGCAGTAGGGACGATTGAGATCATGCGGTCTATGCTGTCCGTGAAGAATGTGCTATACTTACAAAAGCGACACTATCAAGCTCGAACTATCATGGGAGACGGCCGTGAACCAACGCATGAACTACTGCACCTGTCTTATCGTCCGTGGAGGAAAGATAGGTAGCTCAGCCCTCTACGGACGCCAGGCGTGCTGACGAACGCAGACAGTCCATACCGTGTCTCCTGATGCCGCACGTTTCCTCGCCTGAGCTGCACTCTCACACCACAAC
>JBDTHH010000552.1:0-2811 GCA_039937055.1 Ktedonobacteraceae bacterium
AGCACGACGCTGGTCCTCAATGCCGACGATCCCACCATTGCCAATCTGGGCGAGGCGTTCGCAGGCCCGGTGCTATACTTCGGCATAGACGACCCCCAGCTCGATCTCACCGCGCAGAATACCGCGCCGGAGCGCCACCAGGTCATTGATACACGCACCTGCCCGCGCTGTGGCGGCGAATATATCTATACCCTGCGCTTCTACAGCCATATGGGCCATTACCGCTGCTCACATTGTGATCTGACACGGCCGAGTCCAACAGTGCGTGTCGTACATATACGCACCGACAGCTTTGATCGCACGCATATCCAGGTCGAGACCCCGACGCAGCAGGGCGAGGTCATCATCCCGCTACCGGGCCTCTACAACGTCTATAACGCCCTGGCAGCGATCACCGCGGCCCAGGCCCTGGACATAAGCTGGGACCCGATCGTCATGGGCATCGAGCAGTTCAAGCCCGTCTTCGGACGCGGCGAACGCGTGCAGATCGCTGGACGCAACGTGCGCCTGCTACTGGCCAAAAATCCTACCGGCTTCAACGAGGTATTGCGCACCCTCTTCACCGAGGAGGTGCCGCGCCATGTGCTCTTTGTCCTGAACGACAATACCGCCGACGGCAAGGATATCTCCTGGATCTGGGATGTGGACTTTGAGCGGGCGGCGGGGCATATCGCCAGCCTGGTGATCGGGGGGACGCGCGCCCTGGATCTCGGGCTGCGCATGAAGTACGCGGGCATTGATCAGCAAGATGTGACCATCGTCCCGCCGGCGCCGCTGCGCTCACTCAGGAAAGAGGCCGCGAACGATGCGCGAGCGCGGCGCAAGTCAAGCCGCAAGCCACAAACGGAGCTGGAGCAGCCAGTCGGACAGGATGAGCATGCCGGGGCACCGGGATCGGGATCACCAGCGTATGGTATAGCCGCCGCGCTGGATGCGGCGCTCGCTCAGACGCCGGCCGGTGAAACTTTGTTCATCGTACCAACGTATACAGGCTTGCTAGAAATACATCGTGAGATGGAGCGCCGTGGCCTGGCAGCGCATTACTGGGAAAGGGCGTGAGAGATGAACGGAAGCAGGCCAATGGGCATGACGCTCACACTGGGGCACTTATATCCTGACCAGTTGAACCTGTATGGGGACCGGGGTAATATCCTGACCCTGCGCAGGCGCTGCCAGATGCGCGGCGTCGAATTGCGCGTGGTCGGTCTGGGCATCGGCGATGCCCTGGCTCCCGATGAGTATGATATGTTGTTTATCGGCGGGGGACAAGATAAGGAGCAGGCGCCGGTGGCGCAGGACCTGTATGAAACCAAAGGCATCGGGTTGTGGGCCGCTATCGAAGATGATATGCCTGTCCTGGCTGTCTGTGGTGGCTACCAGTTGCTTGCTCACTACTACCGTCCGGCTGAGGGTCCCGATATGAAAGGGCTGGGCGTCTTCGATGCCTGGACGATCCATAAAGGGACGCGCGTACCACGCTGCATCGGAAACGTGGTCATCAGTTGGAATGGCAGCACGCTGGTGGGGTTCGAGAATCATGGAGGACGGACCTATCTGGGCACGGCCAAACCATTAGGGAAGGTGCTTAAGGGCCATGGCAACAATTCAGAGGATCACGCCGAGGGCGCGATCTACCGCAATGCCTATGGTACCTACCTGCATGGTTCGCTCTTGCCTAAAAACCCTCATTTCGCCGATCATCTGATCACGTTAGCGTTACAGCGGAAGTTCGATAGGGAAAGTCAGGTATCCGAAGCGGTGACCCTGACGGGTGAAATGATGAACGGGTCTACGCCCTCTGAGTTGTTGGAGCCTGCATCAATGCTGCTGGCACCAGTAGATGACACGCTGGAATGGATGGCCCACGCCTCAATGCTTGAACGCCTGGGCCTGTATAACGAGGCGGCCGCCGCCCTCGCACTCCATGTCCACGGCTCCGCGTAGACGTTCTAGCCACGAGGAAATAACGCATGAGCTTTGATCGGTCGCTCGCTCGCTGCTCTTTTTGCGGCCGCCGCCCACCTGAGGTCCGGCGTATGATAGCCGGACCTGGAGCAGCCTATATATGTGAATCTTGTTTAGAAACGTGCAATGATATTCTTCATGACTCTGAGCCTTTCTCAGCCAAAGCCTTAGAGCTGGCCTCGCGCCCGCCCGTGGTGATTGCGGCGCCGCTGGAACTGGACCCGAATAGGCCGGCGCCGGCCACATCTATAGCGGCGCGCACACTGGCTCTTGAACTGGAACAAAAGCAGCAGGATATGACCTTGATGATCTACCAGTTGCAGTTCTACGAGAAGCACTTTGAGCTTCACTATCTCTGGATTCGGCCCCCGCTGACCGCGGGCTTCGCCTTTGTGCCGCGTATCATCTTCTTTATGCGCGATAATCTAGGGATGCAGTGGGCCGGAGACCAGGGCGGGATGCTGCTGGCGCGCCCGGAGCTGGCCAGCGACCCCAATCACGCCGTCTACCAGGGCAGTGCGCGCTTCCGCCCGCTGCCATCAGCCGAGGCACGCACCCTGACAGTCCGCGCCGCCGACCCGCTGGGCCAGTTCGAGGACGAGCCAGCCCATCCGTGGCAGTTTGAGATCGGGCTGTAAAGCACCGGGCAAGATAGAAGAACCCGCCGCTCGCTTGCATGGATGCAGGCCAGCCGGCGGGTACAGGTTCACACATTGCGGCGCGCTACAGAATGGCCGGTCCTCCGTCTCGTGCTAGCCACTCCCGGATGGCCTGCTTCACAGCTTCCGGCTGCTCGCGCATGACATAATGGTCGGCCTCCGCGATCACATGCAGCTCCGAGCCGGC
>JBDTHH010000553.1:0-4225 GCA_039937055.1 Ktedonobacteraceae bacterium
CCCTCATACACCTGGTTAACCGAAGAGTTGTAGAGCAGCGGACTGGCAACCACGCATCCGCAGGTACGAACTTGGACGCTCCCTGATATCGTAGCCCGATAGGTTCGCGCGCGAACCCCTGGCTGGGACTGGTCAGGGGGAGCCTGCATCAGCCGAGACACATGCGTCTCACAGGTATGCAAGCCCGTCCCCTCAAAGGGGACCGGGTTCCTGACGCCATTGGCACTCCTTTTTATCATACTTTCGCGAAAGGGAGTTATCGCAGATGGTTCTATCAGCCTTAGCGAGCTGGCTCCATCGATACTATGCGCAAAGGTTTTGCCGGTGAAGGCACCTTATTATCTATAGGTACACGAATGAATGCCGGGCCGAGCTTCAATGCATTCCCTTCGTGTGTCAGTTCTCTCGCTGTCTGGTTAGCATAAACGACTTTGTTATAAACTTGAACAATTGGTCGCATGGGGATATTCCCGTTTCCTCCCTATGCTATGCCCCAGTTCCATACTTCTAGCGCTTCCTATGGTATAATTTCTTCAATTCGTCTTTTTTGCTGGCTTGCCCCAAGATACTCCTTATTTTGCGAGACGTATAGGTTCAGAGTGGTGGTCTCTCCACCAGGAAGGGCATCCAATGCAGGAGCAGATATCCGAAGCGGATCTCATATTCCCACTCATCAAGTACAAACCTGCGCTTTTCTCCCCAATATTCTCGTTTTTTGTGAGCGTTTGGCTCCTTGGTATGCCCATTTTCGTGATGACTGCTGGGGTAGGAAAGCATCTGCTGAGCCTTTATCCATCCGACTGGGGTCTGGTCATTACAGTGGAAATCGGTGGAGTTCTCGCGCTCCTGTTCCAGGGCTGGTTCCTTCTCTGGGTCATTCGCCAACGGTTGGCTCCCCAGCGAACCTTGCGGATCAGTCGTGAAGGCATCTTTTTCACCACGCTCATCCAATGGAGTGAGATCAAGGCAGTCGGCTCCTACACGATGCCCGGTAACGGTTTCGTGCTAGGGATTGCCCTATGGAATTATGAGGATTTTTTGACCCGCTTGATCGCTGAGCAATCACCAGGACCCCTGAAATACCTCTCCATGTGTCTCGATGCATGGGCCTTGCGCAAGAATCCAGCCTTTCTGGCCCAGGTCAATATCAGCCAGAGGATATTACCCATCTCCATTGCTGAACTCATGAGCACGCTCCATACGCATTTTGCTGCTGAACTACAGCGGTATGATATCAGTGTGCTGGAAAGGCAAGATTGAAGGTAGGGTTTATACTTGACCCGGCAATGGCAGGCTCGTACAATGGTGGCTGGATACTCTCGCGATCTATCATGAGGAGAAACCATGTCGATTGAGCATTTAGTGCTTGGCGGGGAGCGTGTTCCCGCTGTGGATGGCAAGACTTTTGCCGTCATTGAGCCTGCATTGGGACGGCCTTTTGCGGAGGTGGCCGAGGCGGGACTTGAGGATGTCGAGCGGGCCGTGCAGACGGCTTACCGCACCTTTGAGACAGGTCGCTGGCCGCGTCTGAGTGCCACTGAGCGCGGTCGCATACTGCTAAGGGCGGCCGTGCTGGTGCGGGAGCGCCTGGAGTCTATCGCCGTCATTGAGGCGCGCAACGCGGGCAAGCCTATTGGAGATGCGCGCGGCGAGGTCGGGCTTGTGGCGGGAGTGCTTGAGTACTGGGGCGGGGCGGCGAACAAGATATTTGGCGAGACCATCCCGGTGCAGGATGCGGGCCTGGAGGTGACGCTGCGGGAACCGGTGGGCGTATGCGCTTTGATCACGCCGTGGAACTTCCCCATGGTCATTGCCTCGTGGAAGATTGCACCCGCCCTGGCATGTGGCAACACGGTTGTCGTGAAGCCTGCCCAGCTCACGCCGCTGTCAGTCCTGGCGCTGGCAGATATTTTGATGGAGGCTGGTCTGCCGCCCGGCGTGCTCTCCGTGCTTCCGGGACCAGGATCAGCGGTTGGCAATGCGCTGGTCAGGCATCCGCTGGTGTCGAAGGTCTCATTCACGGGTTCGACCGAGGTAGGCTCGCAGATCATGGGCCTGTGTGCGCAGGATATTACGCGCGTATCGCTTGAGCTGGGCGGCAAGGCCGCGAACGTCGTGTTCGCGGACGCGGAGATGGAGCGCTGTGTCGAGGCGTCGGTGTTCGCCGTCTTTGGCAATTGCGGGCAGGATTGCTGCGCACGCGCCCGTATCCTGGTACAGCGCCCGGTCTATGCGGAGTTTATCGAACGCTTCGAGAAGCGCACGGCGGCGCTGCGTATTGGCCAGCCGCTTGACGAGGAGAGCGAGGTTGGGCCGCTCATCTCAGCGGGCCAGCGACAGCGTGCGCTTGATTACATCGCGCTTGGACGGGAGGAGGGCGCGCGCCTGCTCAGCGGCGGCGATGTGCCAGCCATAGCCGGCGGTGAGGAGGGCTATTTTCTGCGGCCAGCCGTCCTCACGGATGTCGATAACAAGATGCGCGTGGCCCAGGAAGAGATATTCGGTCCTGTGGCGTGTATCTTGCCATTCGAGACGGAGGAGGAGGCCATCCGCCTGGCCAATGACACCCCCTATGGGCTATCTGGCTCGCTGTGGACGCGCGATCTTGGCCGGGCGATCCGCGTGGCCAGAGGCCTGCGCGCGGGTGTGCTGTCGGTGAACTCCGCGCATAGCGTGCATACGGAGGCCCCATTTGGAGGCTACAAAAAGAGTGGCATTGGTCGCGAGATGGGCATGCACGCGGCTCAGCTCTATACCGAGGTGAAGAGCATCTTCTTCTCGCAGGAGTAGTGATACTCATAGAAAAGAGGAGTGTAAGCGGCGCCTACACTCCTCTTTTTATGTTCATTCTCTATTGTACTGTGACCGTAAGATTCATGTTCTCGTGAATAGTACAGTAAAAATGGAAGGTCCCGGATGTAGTGAAGGGGCCGATACTGTGGCTATCGTTACCATTGAACTGGAGGCTATTCACAGTGGGAGCGCCGCTTTCTTCCACATTCTTAGCAATGCCATTGTCCCACTTCCCGTTTTCAATGATGTGGGGAACGGTAGCATCGTCAATCAGATTGATACTGTCGCCCTTGCTGATGGTGATGCTGGGTTGCGCAAAGTTCGATTGATTCATATGAACATCGTGACTGGCGCTGCCGCTGCCGCCGCCGCTGCCACCGCAAGCTACCAGCAGAACGGTGAACAGACTGAGCAATACGAACAGGGCTATATACTTTTTCACGTAAGTGTCTCCTTAGAATGAAATCGATAGTAGGCATGACGCCGTTGTACTATCGATTGCTATGTAAACAGGTCGTCAGCCAGCAGTGCCGATATGCTGCCCTATCTCCTATTATAGGACCTGGGGTCCACTTTCTGGCACCCATTGGACCACAACTCGCAGGGCGTGAAAGGCTGGTTATGCCATGGCTCGTAGCCTTATTATGGAGGATTTGAAATGAACATAGAAGGAGGACACGAGAATGAACCAGCATGATCAAGAAGGGCAAGAGGATGCTCCCTCGGAACTAGAGCGGCTTTTTCGCGCGGGAAAACTCTCTCATCAGGGCATGCTTTCGGAACAGGAGCAGCAAGCACGCCACCAGCAGTATCTCCATGATTTGCAGCAAGGAAAACTTTCCCGTGGGGAAGTGTCGGCCATAGTCGAGGGTCTGGCAAAAGCTCACTTCACAGAGGCCATTCCTACCATTGAACAGTTCCTAACCAGCGAAGACTCACTGCTACGTGAGATTGCACTGAAAAGTCTGACCCGCTATTTCGGCCTGGAAAAACACTGGGGAACAGCGCGTCGCTTTTTGCTGGAAGATGATATATGTCGTGATGCGGGCATCAGTGCGCTAGCGGACCTGAAACAAGCGACGAGCGATGCTCGTACGCTGGCTTTGCTGGCTTCTGTGGTCTGCGACTCTACCGAGTGGAGTTCAACGCGCAAAAGGGCCTATGCCGCCATGACAGTGGTTCTCCGTGGATACTTGCTGCTGGAGCAATTCGCGATCCTGAACGAGCGTTTTGTGCTAGAGCGCCATGCTGATTGGTCCATGGTTCATAGCTATCTGAATGCAGAAGGTGAGCTGTATCTGAAGCAACGTGCAGCCTCTATGGCTGCAGAAGTACAGGAGACGCAGGCTGCGTTGCAACGCAGCCTGGAAAAGATGGGGCAGAGGGAATTATCTGATCCGGAGCTTCTACGCACCATTATGTACTTCGGGCA
>JBDTHH010000554.1:0-4199 GCA_039937055.1 Ktedonobacteraceae bacterium
CGTCATGGCGGGCCAGATCTATATACGGACATCTGCTGGAGAGCGCCGGATGGAAAAACCTGGCATGCTCGTGCCGCACGACGCCGACCTGTACGTCGCCGGGCCAACGCCCGAACTGAAGTACGCCGGCCGGGGTGGACTGAAGCTCGAAAAGGCCCTGGACACCTTTCAGTTGAGACCGGAGGGACTGGTAGCTCTGGATGTCGGCGCCTCAACCGGTGGGTTTACCGACTGCCTGTTACAGCACGGAGCCGCCCGCGTCTACGCCGTGGATGTGGGGCATGGTCAACTGGCATGGCAACTACGCAACGACCCACGCGTCGTAGTGATGGAGCATTGCAATATCCGCCACCTGGCGACGTTACCAGAGCCAGTGCAGTGCGTGGTCATCGATGTCTCGTTTATCTCGCTGCGCCTGGTGCTGCCCGCGCTTGTTCCTTTGCTCGCACCCATGGCGTGGATCGTGGCCCTGGTCAAGCCACAATTTGAAGCAGGCAAGGCCGAGGCGGACAGGGGCGGGGGCGTGATCAGTGACCCTGCTATCCACCAGCGCGTGCTGCAGGAGCTACAGGCATGGATACCGCTGCATACGCCGCTACAGGTGCATGGCCTGACCGACTCGCCTATCTACGGGCGCGAAGGCAACCGCGAGTTTCTCCTGCACCTCAAGGGGCCTTAGATAATAGGACATGGCGCCCGCAGTGTCGGCGGACATTGTTGGCGGGCAGTGTCGGCGGGCAAGAGGAGCCGAAGGGGCGCCATTCATTGCCTGCCTGGGATTCTGATATAATGCGGTAAATGGTAGAGACCCTAGACACGCGGAAACATGGCATCGCACCCGCGAGAAAGAGATAATACCAATGAACATCCCAGAAATCATTCTACCTACCCAGTTCAACGCCACCACCGCCTTCCTGGATCGCCATCTAACCGAGGGACGGGGCACGAAAACCGCCGTCCACTACGAAGGAGAGAGCTACTCCTACGCCCAGGTCGCCGAACTCGCGAACCGCGCCGGCAATGGGCTGCTCGACCTTGGCATCGACCTGGAGCAGCGCGTGGCCCTGCTGCTGCTCGACTCGCCCCAGTTCGCCGCCGCCTTCTTCGGCGCCATCAAGATGGGCGCCATCCCCATTCCCCTGAACACCATGCTGCGACCCGACGACTATATCTACATGCTCAATGACAGCCGCGCACGCGTCCTGCTGGTCCATGAAGAGCTGTGGCAGCCAATCAAGTCCATTCTCCCCCAGCTCAAGTACCTGCGCCACATCGTTGTAGTTGGCCTTGAACCCACAGCCGCCGGCATATCCCTCGCGAGCGAGCGCGGACAGATCACCCTCCACGACTTCGAGCAGTGGACCGGCGCGGCCTCCGCGAACCTGGAGGCCGCCGAGACCTCGAAGGATGATAGCGCCTTCTGGCTCTACAGTTCCGGCAGCACCGGCTTCCCCAAGGGCTGCGTCCACTTGCAGCACGATATGACCTACTGCACCGAATACTATGCCAAAAACATCCTGGGCCTCCGCGAAGAGGACATCACCTTCTCCGCTGCCAAACTCTTCTTTGCCTACGGCCTGGGCAACAACCTGTATTTTCCGTTCGGCGTCGGGGCCAGCGCCGTCTATTACCCAGGACGGCCGCTGGCGCAGGATATGTTCAAGATCGTCGAGCGCTACCGCCCAACGATCTTCTACGGCGTGCCCACGCTCTACGCCAGTATGCTCGCTCTACCGGATGCAGAGAAGCGCTTCGACTTCTCCTCGGTGCGGACCTGCGTCTCCGCCGGTGAGGCCCTGCCCGCCGATATCCTGCGACGCTGGCAGGAGAAGTTCACCGTCCCCATCCTCGATGGTATCGGCAGTACCGAGATCCTGCACATCTTCATCAGCAGTCGCCCTGGCGAGATCAGACCGGGAAGCACCGGCAAGATCGTCCCCGGCTACGAGGCACTCGTAGCTGATGAGAGCGGGCACCCTGTGCAGCAGGGCGAGATCGGCAACCTGCTCATCAAGGGCGACAGCACAGCGGCAACCTACTGGAACAAGCATGAAAAAACCAAAGATACCATCAACGGCCACTGGATATACACCGGCGATAAGTACTACGTGGACGAGGATGGCTATTATTGGTACGCGGGGCGCGCTGACGACATGATCAAGGTCAGCGGGCAATGGGTCTCGCCGACGGAGGTTGAAGGCGCACTATTCGCGCATCCGGCCGTGCTGGAGACGGCGGTGGTGGGCGACTTCGATAGCGATAAACTGGTCAAGCCCAGGGCCTATGTGGTGCTCAAGCCAGGTTACGAGCCATCAGATGCCCTGGCGGAAGAACTCAAAACCTTTGTGAAGACGCGACTGGCCCCGTTCAAATATCCACGCTGGGTCGTGTTCTTACCCGAACTCCCGAAGACCGCCACTGGGAAGACCCAGCGTTTCAAACTGCGGGGCACGCAGCAGACCGAGCCATTGAAGTAGCAATAGACGAAGGGCAGAAAAGGAAAGGCACGCGCCCCATGCAACAAGCCTATCGCGCGCTGCGAGTCGTCGCGGAGGAGCAAACGATTCGCATAGTAGTATCTCCCAATCCAACAAAGCTCATGCTGACCGAGTTGTCTACAGCCTGCGCATCCCTGGGCGCCGAGGGCAGCGGCGGCATCAAAGCCATCGTCTTCGATTTCAGCGCCGAGACCTCGTTGAACATCGAAGACAGGGCGCAACTGCAACCGGAGATCGAGAGAGCCTGCGCCGCCGTGCGCGCCGTAGCCGAGCCTGTGCTGGCCGTCGTGCGCACCACACCATCGCCTGCGGCCTCCACGCTCATTCAGGTCGCCGACCTCACGCTCGTGGCCCACGATGCTATGCTCCTCATCCCCGGACAACACAGCACTGAGGGGGGTACCCTGCCAGGCATACAGGCGGCGCGTATGGGCTACGTCACCTGGTCCGTCCCGGCCCGCGAGGTGAACGCGGAGATGCGGCGTGTGCTGGATATGCTGCGCGGCAAGAGCGCGGCGGCCCTACGCAACGTCAAGGCCAGCATCCGCCTGGGCGCGGAGGCTCTCGCGCAACCTAGCCTCACAGGCGCAGGGCTGCGCGATAACGCCTCTATCCGGCTGGAGGCCCTCAAGCGCGTCAACACACTCTACCTCACAGAAGTGATGCAGACGGCGGACGCCCACGAAGGCCTCCGCGCCTTTCTGGAGAAACGCGACCCCGAATGGAAGAACCAGTAGGAATAGAGGATATGCCACAACACAAGAGCGGAGAACCCGGCGAACACCAGGACACACATGTCTGGACGACGCTTTCATATCAACAGGTACTCGATACTCCACATCTACAAGTGCGCTGCGAGCAGGTCGCGCTTCCGCATGGCGGGCCGATCATCCCGGACTACTACATCATTGAGAATCGCGGCTGGGTCGGCATTGTGCCGGTGACCGGCGATGGACATTTTCTAATAAACAGGCAGTATAAACACGGCATTGGCTTCGAGGTGCTCGAATTTCCGGCCGGCGGCATCGACCCCGGCGAAGAGGACCCGCTGGTGACGGCGCACCGCGAGCTGATGGAGGAGAGTGGCTACAGCGTCGCCAGCAACGACATCGAACTGCTGGCGCACATGTACGCCAACCCGTCGGGCGCACGCACACGTATCTGGTGGTACATGGCACACAATATCCAAAAGACCGACGAGCCAAAGATCGATCCCGCCGAAGTCATCGAAAACCTGCTGGTCACACCGGGAGAGCTACTGGCGCTGATCCATAGCGGCGAGTTCGCGGTGCCGGGGCAGATCGCGGCGGCGTATATGGCGCTTGAGCGGTTGGGGTATATTACCGCAAATATGTAGTGCTTTTTACCCTTCTTACAGAAATTTTACAATTTAGCCACGCTTTCCTCACCTTTTCGCGCTATACTGGAGAGCGTAGAAGCGAGGCAGACTAACATGATGAAGATACTAATCATTGAGGACGAAGCGAATATTGCCCAGCTTATCCGGCTGTACCTGGAGCAGGCTGACTACACAGTCGTTGTAGCCAGCGATGGGGTAGCCGGCCTGGAGATGCACGCGCGCGAGCAGCCCGATCTGGTGATCCTGGATCTGATGCTGCCCGCGCTCGATGGCATGGAGGTGTGCCGTCGCATTCGCGCCTGGGCCAACACGCCTATTCTTATGCTCACGGCGCGCCAGGG
>JBDTHH010000555.1:0-3247 GCA_039937055.1 Ktedonobacteraceae bacterium
CATCTTGCCAATGGCTCTCCTTGTGTTCGGTCTCCTACCTGAAGTCGCCCGCGGGCGAGGCTACTACACACACGGACTGAAGAGGTAAAAGGTTACATATTGTAGTGCATTCGGCGTGCGCGAAGGCCAGGTAGGCCACCTATATTTTTCAAGCATAGGCGGATGTAATCTGGGACTGTTCTTTGAGAGCCGTGCGCAGCAAGGGCTTGGCGCGCTGGAAGTACGTTTTGGCCGTCGCCTCAGGCATATCCAGCGCCTTACCGATATCGGCAAAGGTCAACTGCGCGGTATAGCGCAGCAGTACCACCAGGCGGAACTTAGGTGGCAACGCGTCAATCGCCCGCTGCAGGCGCTCTTGCAGGTCATGAAATTCCGCCAACTCTTCGGGGAGCGCAGTGCCATCAGGGATCGCGGCAAGCGGTGATAGCTCGTCCTCGCTATTAGCGATCTCCAGCTCCGAAAAGGGCAGCGCGTGCTTGCGCCGCAGCGTATCCACGCAGCGATTGCGCGCCACGCGGAAGAGCCAGGGCTTCAGCGGCTCTTCCATGCGCAGTGTTGGCAGGGAAATATAGAGTTGCAGCAACACCTGCTGTAAGATGTCACATGCCTGATCGTAATCGCCTAAAAAATGATAGCTGAAATTAAAGAGAGGAGTACTATACCGTTGAACCAGGGTCTCAAATGCTTGCTGATCGCCATTCTGTGCCTGCTGGGCCAGGACACCATCAGGAATTCCCTGGAAGCACGGAGTTGGACAATTCTGCAATTGCAACATGAGCGTTCTCGCTTTCTACTGTGTAGACCATATCCCTCATAAGGGTAGCTTTTCCCACGCGGCAAGGCAATATGTTTTTGGCTAGATAAGCTCTCCTGTAGCGAGTTCTAAGCAGAAACTTATGTGTCCTAAGCTACAACTTTCCTGGATAGATTGAGAGTTGTGTATACTGTATTTAAGGTAATATATAACAAAGGATGTATCATATTTGTAGGGTGGAGATAGGACATTATGCAAAGAATGAAGCACTAATCCTTTCGCTCTAAAAGATGAGCCGTCTCCGCCTTAAGGGCTGCATCTTGATTGGCCACTCTCGCCTGCTCACCAGTACGCACCTGGTTGCGTCCCAGACGCTTGGCCCAGTACATGGCCTGGTCTGCCTGGTCGCGCACTTCACTGGCTGTGGCTCCATCCTCTGGATAACTGGCTACCCCAATACTGACCGTAATCGCAATCCCGCCTTCCACCTCTGCTTGCGCGAGCGGTGCCAGCGCCACGATTGCCCGCAGGCGCTCGGCTACCGCAAGAGCGGCCTGAGCATTGGTCTCAGGCAGTAACAGCAGGAATTCTTCTCCTCCATAGCGTCCCAGGATATCTCCGGCTCGCACAATATTGGTTGCCCGGCTTCCCAACTCACGCAGTACCGCATCCCCTGTGGCGTGCCCATAGGTATCATTGACCTTCTTAAAGTGGTCTCCATCAAAGAAGAGCAGGGACAGGGGATGGCCATAGCGCCGGGCGCGTTCCACTTCCTGCTCTAAGCCTTCGGAAAGCGCCCAGTGATTGGGCAGGTCGGTGAGCACATCGGTGGTGGCGAGAGTGGCCAGGCGCTGGTTGGCCTCCTGTAAGTTCTGGTTTAATGCCATCGTCGTGGTGGCATAGTGGCGCATCTCCTGATGGGTCAGCATCTGGCGTACAAACAGCAAGACAATCACCAGCGCTCCTCCACCATAGACGCCCCACTCAAGCCCTCCCTGTTTCCCACTACTCCACACGAACAGAAGCAGCGCCAGTACCAGGGGGAGCAGCAGATAGGAGAGCAGGGGGAGCAGGGAGGGAGAGAGTAAAGGACGCAGGTCCGCATCTACCTGTCCCGGCAGCGTAGATTCCTGTGCTCCCTCGTGATGCTTTGCCAGCCGCAGGCGTTGGGTGGCCAGACCGTAGGCGAGATGACAGCTACTCAACAGCACCAGATCCAGCGGCTGCAAGACGAGACTGTGCCATATCACCATCAGCACCCCCAGGATATTCACAAGGGAGACCAGCAGTAAGGCGACGCCACACAGCAAGAGCGAGACACGTACCTGGGGCATGCTCAGCCGGGAGAACAGATATACCAGCAAACAGATGTTGATCAGCGCCCCCAGCAGGTAGAACGAGTTGATGATGATTGCTGCATTCATGCCAGCAGGGGTCAGGAAGAGAGGACCGAGTAAAAAATACCAGGCACCCAGCCCCAGGCTCACTACAATGAGCAGGCTTTGCAGGAGAAAACGGACCCGGATGATGCCCTTCCCCAGGGGACGAGTGGGCAGGCACAGAAAAAAGCCCCAACTGAACGGGTAGCTCACCAGGTAGAAGGCATCAGCGATAGAGGGTTGCGGCATAGGCCATTGCCGGAGCACTACAATGAGATAAAAACTACTCAAGGTGCCCAGCGAGGAGCAACCGACGCCCAGCACAAAGCAGAGCGTTCCCCAGCGTTGGGCGAAGCGTAAACGAGGATTGGCAGCACCCTGGGGAGCAGGGGGCCGTCCCCTCAGACCAATGCAGAGAGCCAGCCCACCTCCGATAGGCAACAGCAGTGTCATGACCAGTCCGCTAATCAGCGGGGGTCCAGGGCGCAGGAGCAACCAGAGGATGCAGAACAGCTCATAAACTCCCGCCACCACCACACTTTGCCGCAGTAGTCGCCGCGACGGATTCGGCAATCGCTCCATCTGTCGTGTAATGCTTCTCAAACAGTCACCTCCTGGACGCATATTTTCTGTACTTTTCATAATCGGCCTGCGCTGGTGTTTTCTGAAGAGAGATGCGCGACCACACAAAGGGGACCCTATTCGTTACTTGATGTCAGAAGGTCATTATGCCAAAATGACCATGGCCCGCGACACGCAGCGTATTTCGTCCATTCATCGCCTCCCCACTGGCCGGGACATTGGGATCGGCGCTGGCCAGCCACCCGCTGGTGCTCTCGCTGCATAAGGCGGAAGCGATCTACGACGAGATGGCGGTCGCGCATCACCTGTACCTGCCGGAACGACTGCTGCGCTCGTAGTACTCTGTGCAGCTTCATGGCACGGGAAAAACGCCCTCATCCGCGTAGGGATTCGGCTTGCCGCATCCGTGGGGCAGGCCCTGGGGCCTGGCAGGAGGCCCCACAGGCACCCCAAGGGATGCCGTACACGGATGCGGCAAGCCATCGGCGACAAGTAATTCATGTATTGAAAATCCTTTTCTGATCCCTCTCTT
>JBDTHH010000556.1:0-3485 GCA_039937055.1 Ktedonobacteraceae bacterium
CTGGCCCTCCTGCCCCTTATGGGTACCCGCTTCTTGCGTAGTTGCGTTTCTCTCGATAGAATCCATCATTGGGTACCCATCCTCACATGCATGTGCTGCGGATACACGGCGTCCCCATGGTTGTGATAGCGCTGAAACGTATGATTGTGTATTGAAACAAGTTTAAAAAATCTAGCGAAATGGAATGTGTCTAGCGTTCTATTAACCTCTTTTACGGAAAATCTACTGGCATAAAACGCTGGATTTTTCAGAACTATTATTCTTATTATAGAGGCTCTTACATTACTGTCAAGTCATCCAGATAACGCAAGCGTGATAAATCACGCAGCTACGAAGGATGAGCGACTTCTCTGCCTCCACGTCCGACCTGCGTAGGGGCGATGGCTTGCCTCGCCCCTACGCAGGTCGGGACGCAAATGCGGATAAAAGAAAGAGACAAGGCCAAGAACACACCTTGGTCTTGTCTTGTACTAATGATTGCTTCTGTGTTCCAATCCTCGACCAGGCCAGTGGCCGGCTTCCCCAGGGGGACGAGGGCTGGGACAGGGCAGCAGTTCGAACGCCTGCTTAGTTGCGTGTCAGGCTGCGAACCTTGTCGTAACATGGGCTGCAATAGACAGGGCGATCATTCTTGGGCAAGAATGGAACCTGGGTCTCGGCGCCGCACTCTGCGCAGATAACGGTATGCATTTCGCGAGGAGCGCGTTCCGAACGGTTCCCTGACCCACCGGACGTATTGCGGCGAGCCGCACGGCAGGTAGGACAGCGACCAGGCTGGTTCATCAGACCTTTTAACTGGTAGAACTCCTGTTCGCCTGCTGTGAAGACGAACTCGTTTCCACAATCACGGCACTTAAGGGTTTTGTCGTCGAAGTTCAACTAGGGACCTCCTTGTGATATGTTGGTATTCCTCCAGGTCCATATCCTAGCAGTTGTCACCAGTCTGTCTGTCACCCCTAGCAGCGCGGGACCAATGTTCTGACGAGCACTGTATGCGAGACCGATATCGGATTACCGCCTGAAAGCATACACTATCTTTCCGCGATTTGCAAGAGGTTTTTTCATTAATTTGTAGATGTTTCAGTATTTTTTATGAAATCTTCATAGCTATTCTTTACACCATACCAGGCACCTTTATAACCAGCTTGACGCCTATGCGAAAATATGGATGATATGTCTTTCATGGATTTGAGGACCCACATGCCAGCGTTTTCTTTCACAATCGATGCCGAGAGTTCCGATGCCTCCTGGGCGCGCGCAGGAACGATCCACACGCCTCACGGCACGATTCACACGCCGATCTTCATGCCGGTCGGTACACAGGCCACCGTCAAAAGCGTCTCGCCGGAGGAGTTGCGCGAGGCCGGGGCGCAGATCATCCTGGCCAATACCTATCACCTGATGCTGCGGCCAGGCTCCGCGCTGATCGATGATTTCGGCGGGCTGCACCAGTTTATGCACTGGGATGGCCCGCTGCTGACCGATAGCGGGGGCTTCCAGGTTTTCAGTCTGGGCCACCTGCGCAAGCTAAGCGAAGAGGGTGTCTCTTTCAAATCGCACCTCGACGGCTCCCCGCACTTGATGACGCCTGAAAGCGTGATGCGCCTGGAGGCCGAACTCGGCGCGGATATCGTGCTGCCACTCGATATCTGTGCCGCCTATCCCTGTGATGCCGGCGCCGCCAGGGAGGCTATGGAGCGCACGCACCGCTGGGCACAGCGCGCCCTGGATGTGTTCAGCAGGGAACCACACCGGCCCGCTCGCCAGCAGACACTCTTCGGCATTGTGCAGGGCGCTTTTGAGCCGGAACTGCGCCAGCAGAGCGCGCGCTTCATCGGGAGCCTGCCATTTCCCGGCCTCTCCATCGGCGGCCTCTCCGTTGGCGAACCCAAAGCGCTGATGTGGGAAATGTTGCGCTATGTCACTCCCGAACTCCCGCGTGACAAGCCACGCCACCTGTTGGGTGTCGGTTCGCCCGAAGACCTTGTCATGGGCGTCGATCTGGGGATGGATATGTTCGATTGTGTGCTGCCGACGCGCGTGGCCCGCCATGGTGGCCTCTTCACACGCTTTGGGCGCGTCAATATCAAATCCGCGCGCTTCCGGGCCGAGCACGGGCCTATCGAGGAGGGCTGCGATTGCGCGACCTGCTGCCACTACAGTGCCGCCTATGTCCACCACCTGGCACGCACTGAAGAACAGCTTTATTATCGTTTGGGAAGTATTCATAATATTCGCTTTATGCTGCGTCTCGCCGGTGAGATCCGCGCCGCGATCTTCGCCGGCACCTTCCGCACCTTCCGCGATACCTTCCTGGCAAACTATACACCCACCTCTGAAGAGGTCAGGGAGAGCCAGCGCGCCAGGTGGAAAATGCAGGCACGGAGTTAAGCAAGGAATCACCAATGTACGAAGCCTATCGTTTTTTGAACACGGGCATCCAGGATGCCGCGCTGAACATGGCCATTGACGAAGCGGTTCTCATCCATCATCTCAGAGGCCAGGCACCGCCGACACTGCGTGTATTTCGCTGGTCCCAGCCCGCGATCTCGCTGGGGCGTTTCCAGAACGTTGAGCAGGAGATTCTCGTTACCGCCTGCCAGGAGCGCGGTGTGGCACTGGTACGTCGTCCCACCGGTGGACGGGCCGTCTATCACCGCGATGAGTTCACGTACAGCATCGTCATCAGCAAGCGCTACAACATCCCGGCCGGGGTGGTAGCCGCCTATGCTCACCTGGCGCAGGGCCTGCTCGCGGCCCTGGCGCTGCTGAGCGTGCAGGCCGAGTTAAGCGATGGGCGCGCACTTAAGCATCCTTCGGCGGCCTGCTTTGCCTCCTCAACACAGGCCGATCTGACCAGCAACGGATTCAAACTTGTGGGAAGCGCCCAGGTCTGGCGCGACGATGCTCTGCTCCAACAAGGCTCGTTGCCGCTCGAGGATCGCTCCGCCGACTTCTACTCGCTGCTGAGCTTTCCCGATGAGGTCGAACGCGCGCAGGCATTAGCCCTCTATCGCCAGAAGACCATGCCCTTGCGCGCGTTCGCTCCGGGCGTCTCATGGGATGTTGTCGCGCAAGCCTTCCGCGACGGCTTCAGCTCCGCCTTGCAGGCCAGGTTCGTTCCCGGTGCATTGAGCGAATCCGAATACGCCCTGGCCCGGCAGCTCGTCGCAGAGAAATATAGCACGCTCGCCTGGAGACAGGAGCGCGTACGGATGGTGTAGGGATAGTCTCTTCTCACTATTGCGCCTTATCTGAGAGTGCGATACAATGGTCGCAAGCAGTGGGGCCATAGCCATCCCTTACAACACGAGCATGAGCGTCTGAAAATGAAGACACACACATAAGGGGTAAAGGTACCCATATCGAGAAGGAGCAATCCGCGTGAGTATATCAATGGATATGGCGCGTCGCGTAGCGGAAGCTTGCAAGCAGCGCGCCAGGGAGTTACGTAGCCCTGTCAGTATTGCCATTGTGGATTCCGG
>JBDTHH010000557.1:0-20626 GCA_039937055.1 Ktedonobacteraceae bacterium
TCGCACATCCGGCAACGGCGCATGACAGACCCTTCAAGGCGCACGAAGCTGCGCACAGTCAGGACTGCTCCTACGATTCGCTATACACCCAGTAGTGGAACTCGTTCCAATCCAGGTTCGAAGACACAAATTGAATGGTGATCGTGATGGAACTCTTGCCACTCGTGAAAGAGGCGGGGATCAGGAAATCCTGCTCGCGCCAGTTGAGCGTACTGTTACCTCCGGCCATGTACCAGGTGCCCACCAGGCTGCCATTTACGAGGACCTGGGCCTGCTGATTGAGAATGCCCTGGTCAAAGCGACGGCGCAAGATGACCCCCCGGTTGCTGGAATTGATGGCCATCGTAAACTGGCTCGTGCCTTTGTGAGCTCGACCATCATCCGTCACAGCAACCGAGTTGTTAATGCCCTCGAAGTGGAACGTCTGCGAGCCACTCCAGGTCTGGTTGCTGATCGTGTAATGGTGTGCCGACTCGGAAGTCGTGTTGCCCACATCGAGGGTATCGGTCAGGGTTGCTCGCGCCGGTTGCAGGTAGTAGTAGGCCAGGGCCCAGGCGTTCTCGTTGATGCCGGCGCTATCGGTTGGTCCATGCTCGATTGAGACATGAATGTGCGTATGGAACGGCACAGCATCTTGCAAAAAGAGTCGGTACATAGCCGTCTTATCGTCGCTACCCGTGGCAATATGCACCGTATTGCCCGACATCTGATTGCTATAGGGACCATTTTGGAAGTACCAACCCCCGTTGTAGAAATCTTCGGTGCCGGTGCCCTGGAAGGAGGGACTGTTGCTGCCATCAGTGTAGATGCGCTCATCGCCCTCCAGATAACCACGCGAGGTTGGACCATCTATCGACTGCACCAGGCCCAGGAACTGACCCGCACCCGGGGCATCCAGGATCAGCATATCGTTGCCATTGGTCGTGGGCTGCTGGACATTGAACTGCGTCTTGAAGTAGCCCACGTTCTGGAACGAGTCAGTAAAGGGCTTGTACTGGATCTCATAGTTGATGCCATTGGTTGCCGAGGAACGCTGATTGCTCAGTTCAATATGCGCGTGGCTCGCGAAAGGCATCGGGAAGTAGAGATAGAGCGTATTGGTCTCATCCAGCCCCATCATGAGCGCCCGCGTGGCGGAACTGCCGAACTGGCCGAGGCCAAAAAGCGAGCCGATGGGCGCGTTCACACTTGGCGTGGTCTCGTTATCCCACGAGATTTTCAGCCAGGTGTTGTTGAGGATGTCAGTGGTGGCACTGTCAGGCGTGGGATAGCTGAAGGTGCGCGTTCCACTCCAGGTCTGGTTGCTGATCGCATAATGATGCTGCGTTTCCGACGCGGAATTGCCAACATTGAGCACGTCAGTGAGCACCCTGCCATTGCCTAGCACAGAATAGGCCTGGTACGTGAACTCATTCCAGTCCACATCCGCGGAGACAAAAGTGATGGTGATCGTAATCGAAGTCTGATTGGCGGTCAATGCTTTGGGGATGAAGAAAGTACTGTCGCGCCAGCGATTGGTGGTATCCGAGCCGCTGGTGAACCAGGTCCCGACCTGCTGGCTATTGACGGAGACTGTGGCTTTCTGGTTCCCAATGCCGTAATCAAGGCGTCGCGTGAGATAAACGCCCTGGTTGGCAGGATTGAGCGCCATGCTAAACTGGCTTGTGCCCTTATGAGCGCGGCCGCTATCGGTCGGATTGGCCGTTGGAGGATAGGTAAAGGTCGGTGAGCCGCTCCAGGTCTGGGCCGTGATCGTATAATGATGCGCCGACTCCGAGGTCGTATTGCCCACGTCGAGCGAGTCGGTCAGCGTGTTATTGCCACCCACGATGGAATAGGCCCAGTAATAGAACTCATTCCAGTCCACATCCGAGGAGACAAAGGTGATAGTGATCGTAATCGAACTCTGATTGGCTGTAAATGACGAGGGAATGGAAAAAGTGTTGTCACGCCAGCGATTGGTGGTATCCGAGCCGCTGGTAAACCAGGTCCCGACCTGCTGGCCATTAACGGAGACCGTGGCTTTCTGGTTCCCAATGCCGTAGTCAAGACGCCGCGTGAGGTTAACGCCCTGGTTGGCAGGATTGAGCGCCATCGTAAACTGGCTCGTGCCTTTGTGCGCACGCCCATTGTCGGTATAAGGAGCCGATGGAGGCGACGCGACCACGTCGGGGATATGGAGTTTGATGGATTGGATCTGCTGGGGACCGGCAATGTCCAGCACAGGCTGCGTTGCTCCACTCGCAAGGTTCACCGTTCCCGCTGTGACCGTATTGCCGGAGGTAGACTTTGGATCGCGACCGAGGTAGGCCTGATTCCACTCTGCCTGGGCGGCGCTGGGATCTTGCGAACTGCTCCAGGTGGTGATGTTGGTATCCGGGCTGTACATATGGTAGCCGATATTGTAATAGAAGCTACCATTTGTAGTGACCTTGATTGAGCTGTGGAAGGGCAAGGGCACATACGAGACGAAGCCGCCGCTGGATGCAGCGTTGGTCGCGACAAGAGGCGGCAGGAAAGGCGGTGTGCTGCCATCGAAGAGATGGCTCAGCAGCATATTGATCTGGGGAGTTGTGGAGCCATCAAAATAGACCTTGATGGTAGCGTTGCTGGCAAAGCCAGTGACCCACAGGCGATACACAGTGCCCGGCCCTTTGAGATCGAGCATGACGTTATCGCCATTGCTATCGGTGTAGAGGAAGTTACCAGAGTCGCCATTGCCACCACTACGGTCAAAGCTGGACTGTCCTCCAGCCATGGTGTCAAGCTTAAGATAGGGCAGGCGATCAAGCGAGGTAAGGGCGCTTAGCCCGTATGGCTCGGTTGCAGCAGCGCGCGCGGTGGGAGTATGCATGGAGGCGAACAAGCAGCCCATGAAGAGGCTGAGGGCCAGACAGAGCAAGCGTGAGAAGAGGGAGAGACGGCGTTGTGTCAACATAAAGCATCCTTTCTTTAGAAGGGCAAGCCGTTTGATCTTCAACAATGGAGATAGCACAATGGCATGTTTATCATACGTATGCCGTATTTACACCGCGTGTACCTCCCTTCTCTTGAAAATTGGCCAGGTGCTGGACGAGTTCCCCTGGCCAACATCCTCAAAGCCGCGAATGAGCGTCGTGAAAAATGGATGGTGAATAGTGGAAAACCTTTTCATATATTTTCATATCTTTTCAAGATACAATCTACTATTCACCATAATATGAAAAACTTTTCATGATTTCCTCATCCGGTGCATCAAAGATGCAATGGCTTTCAGCTAAAGTATAAATGATGTATTGCGTGCTTGTCAAGGTAAATCGGTGCGACATTTCTAGTGTTTTTACCAGGATTATGCCTTTTTTTGTGAGCTTTGCCCACTTTGACAAAGCTGTAGATCGGACCCTATCCTCTTAAATAAACCAGTGTTTAGAAAAGGCTTTCACAGTCTATTTGTCCTTCTGCTACGAAATCCTTTTCAAGACCACGCGCATGGAAAGGAAAATAGTTCTGCCAGCATCAGGTAAAAGGCTCCGCCACTTGATGTGTAGCTAATTCGTCATGCGAATCGAGCATACCCATCAGGCGAGTTGTTTTCTGCATAAGAGCGAAATATAATACAAGAACTGAGGGGTCGTCAGCAACTATTTTCATTTGCAGGGAGGGCATATATTGATGGAACCACCTTTCACGAACACCTATGTCTTTGATCCTGAAAACCCCAGCGAATTGGCACGCTTAATCAACCAGGTGATATAATAATTCCACTCTTGTGCTTATAGTAGTAGAAAAAGCCATATTGAGCCGCTTCTCGTCTGGTCTGAGACACCCGATTCAGTGGCAACAGAACGCTACCCAGGTGAAAGAAGGCTGCATGGGACGAGGTTCCACAGCATTTCAGACAGGTCTGGTTGCCAGGCTCTCCAGGAGGTCATCATGCTCACCATCAACACCGATACCGCCCGTCGCTTCATCCTCGGCAAGCAGGGCGTGTGGCCCGGACGGCGCTGGCGAGGCATCGAGGGCACCGAGCAGGCCATGCGCGCGATGGAGTACCTGCAACTCGACCCGCTGCACATCATCGCTCGCAGCCAGGACATTATGCTGCACAGCCGCGTCCTCGATTACACGCCTGGCATGTGGGAAGACCTGGCCTATCAGCAGCGCACGTTCTTTGACTGGGGTGGCTGGCTGGCCGTCCGGCCGATGGACGAGCTGCCACACTGGCGCGTGGTCATGCGCCGCGAGCGCGATGGCGACTATGGCGACTCGCGCATTCGCCGCATGGCGCACGAACACGCCGCTGCCATCGTCGAAATGCGGGCCGTTTTGCACGAGCGCGGCACCGTGACCAACCGCGACTTCGCGATGGCGACGCGAACACGAACACAGAGTTATCGCGGCCGCAAGGACAGCGCGCTGGCCTTGTATTATCTGTGGCGCACCGGCGAAGTGATGACGCACCACCGCAAGAACTTCGAGCGCGTGTACGCCCTCACGGAAACGGTCGCGCCTGCGCATCTCATTGGCGAAAGCGACGAGGCCGAGGCTGACCGCTTCTTGATCAAGAAGGATGTCAGCTTCTCCGGCCTGTCGCGGCCGAGCCGTGTGGCCGAGTCGTTTCGCGGGTATGGCGAGTCGGATCGTGCAGCGAAGAAGCTGCTCGGGGCGATGCTGGCCGACGGCGACCTCATCGAGGTGCAGGTTGAGGGCTGGAAGGCGCTGCACTACGCGCTAGGAAGCGACGCCGCGGTGCTGCACGATGTGAGCGCGGGGCGCGTGCCGAAGGCCTGGACGCCGTTGGAGACGAGCACGACTCAAGAGGTCCTCTTCCTCGCACCGCTTGATCACGTCTGCGCGCGCGGGCGAGCCAAAGTGTTGTTCGGCTTCGACTACGTGTGGGAGGTCTACAAGCCTGAGCACCAACGCAAATTCGGTTACTACACGTTGCCAATTCTCTGGGGCGACCGGCTCGTCGCCCGTTTCGACAGCAAACTCGACCGGACCACCAACACGTTCATCATCCTGGGTTTGTGGTTGGAGGATGAGGCTCAAGGCCTCGATGAGGCCTTTGCGGAGGCCCTGGCGTGTGGGTTTGCGCGATTCGTGAAGTTTCTCGGCGCGAGCACGCTGGACGTAACGGCGATTCGCGAGCCGCTGCTGCGCCAACGCGCCTGCGAATCTGAACATTCACAGTCCCCCCCCAAAGCCGTCTGATGGTGTATGACCAGACCTCAGCTCCATGAAAGTTCAATCTTTTGGCACTCCGCTGTAGGTCTATAATGTCCTTCATCGCTCCTGGTATATATGCTTATGTGAGTGTACTGCTCATTTCGCGGGTTTCCGCCTCTTCTCGCTGTCGAGTGAGCAGTGATGAGAGGGCCTGTACGACCGCCGGATCGAACTGGAACCCGGCACAGCGCTCAATTTCCAAAAGGGCCGCCATAGGTGAACGGGCGGCCTGGTAGGGACGGTTGGCGAGCATGGCCTCGTAGGCCTCAGCGACACCGATAATCCGGGCTTCCAGAGGAATCTTCTCACCGTCTAACCGGTCTGGATAGCCACTGCCATCCCAGTGCTCGTGATGGTGGCGAATGGCGGGCATCAAGTGTTGCACAGAAGGACTCACCTCCAGGATCTGGGCCCCCAAAACGGGATGTTGTTTGATTGACTCCCATTCGCTCGCCGTGAGATGACCCGACTTCTGTAAGAGCGCATCAGGAACGGCTATTTTGCCGATATCGTGGAGGAGCCCGGCTGTCGCTACCGCGCTACATGTTCGCTCATCCAGCCCCAGCTCTCGCGCAATTGCGCTTGAGAGATCACTCACCTGGTGGGAATGGGTGAAGATGCCGTGATCCCGCAGATCGAGCAGCCACATCAGAGAATAGACAATTTCTAGATGGCTCGTCGTACGTTCCTCTTCCCCGCTTCGCCCATCCACCGGCACGTCCGCACGGCGGTCTAGCGCATCTATGGTGGAGATAAGACCAGGGTCGCGGTTCAAGTGGTGTACCTCAGTTGCCTTGCGGACCTGATTGCGCCCCAGGCGCTTGGCCCAATACATGGCCTGATCCGCCTTTTCAAGGATCTCGCCAGCCTTCTGCCCATCAAGCGGGTAGCTCGCCAGGCCGACACTGATGGTCACGTTGATGCCTCCATCCACGTGCGCCATACCTAGCGGGAACGAGACCATGGCCGCACGTATGCGTTCGGCAAGGATGCTGGCCTCCTCGGCCTCCGTTTCCGGGAGCAGGACCAGGAATTCCTCTCCACCGTAGCGCCCTATGGTATCTCCCGCACGCACGACACTGTGTACCCGCTCTCCGATCTCGCGTAGCACAACATCGCCGACGGCATGCCCGTAGGTATCATTGACACGCTTGAAGTGGTCACCGTCGAAGAAGAGGATGGACAACGGATGCCCGTAGCGACGTGAGCGATCGACCTCCTTCTCAAGGTGTTCTAGCAGTGACCCATGGTTGGGCAAGCCGGTCAGCATATCGGTGGTTGCCAGTTGCTCGACCCTGGCGTAGGCATTGACAAGATCTGCGTGTGTTTGCTCTTGAGCGGCATTGGCCTGCTCCAATTCAGCGGTGCGGTCTGCCTGGATGACGGCTTTTTTTGTTGTCACGGCATAAATGGCAGCAACCGTTGCCGAAGAGTAGATGAGGATACAGATATACATAAGAAACATGAATTGCATATATTGCGGCATGAGGTGGTCCATCTGCACATGGCACTTGACGAGCAGATACCAGAAGATGATGCCATTCTCGATGACTGCAAGCAGGTATGGCGCCCAGGCAGGCAAAAAGATCCCGGCTACGATCGCGGGAAGAACCAGCGGCATCCATAGCCAGAGCATTGCAATGGGATCATGCAGAGGGACAGCAAACATAGTAGAGAAAGACGTGTACGTTACGCCAACAAAATACGCCATGGTGGCACTTTTCAGATGTCCTCGTCTATTAAGCCAGATGGTCAGAAAAAAACATCCTTGCTGCAACCAATAGTGGATCGAGTTGCCATCAAGAAGAACAAAGCTGCTCCAGAGAAGAAAGGGCAGGCTCAGCAGCAAGGTGAGGAGCACAAGGATGCTTAACAGCCGCATTTTGCGCACCTGCTCACATTCAACCAGGGTCCTCATAGGAATGTGAGATGGAATCGTTCTGGCGAACCACCAGAAAAGAAATGCACGATACAACCGCTTCATAGGATACCTCAGGAAGAATGTCAGTGCGACTCGACACACCTACCTGTCATATCGGCCTGCGATGAGAATACATGAGCAACGCAAGATGAGTTTTCCTCTGCCCCTTTTTTTCCTCCTTTGTGTACCGATACATGAATAGCGAGAAGCACAGAGACACTACTGGTCTGTCCAGGTTGGTATGCTGAGTGTCATGGAGTGGCGTCTCTGCGGATAGCGAGTGTTATGAGGAGACCACTTTCCTGTTCTGCACTGACAGACCGCATTCGACCAGCTTTTTCTCTACCACCGGCAAAGGACTACTGCCATGAAGACACCCGCTATTCCAGGCAATGAAAAGCAGAGGCTTGCGACACTGCGAGCATTACAGATTCTCGATACCCCTCCAAAGGAGGTGAACGATACCTTTGGACACAAGCAAGGGGATCTGCTGCTGCTACAAGTAGGCGCTCGCCTGCGCCCTATTGTCTTCGCCCTGTCTGTTTCCGGAACAGTCGCCCGGCTGGGCGGAGACGAGTTCGCGGTACTGTTGCCAACGGCCGGAGAACAAGAGGCACGTCTAGCTGTCCAGGCGATCCGCATCGCATTCGAGGAACCGTTCACCATCGTGGACATGCCTGTGAGGAATGGACAATCATATGCACCCATTCAGCGATCGCAGCAGAGGTTGTCAGCAATGTTTCGATATTGCGTCCTCTCGCTTCTGTGATCCGTTCGCACCACGAACGCTGGGACGGTCCTGGGTGCATGTGTTTTGTTCACTGCCAGCATGTGCTTACTGGATAACTTGCGACTGATGCACAATATGAGGGAAGCCATCGTTGCAACCGACAATATAGCTGGCTACCACATCGTTCGTAGAGGCCGTTCCCGAAATGGTATGGGACCCCCGTGATGTATATTTGCGGTTTGCGAACATCTTACCAGGTGGAATGATGTACATAATCTCTCCGGTATAGTGGCGCTCATGCTCATTTATTGTCACCATATTCCCACGGTGATACTTCCCTGTATTCATTGGTCCGAAGAGCTGGGTAAGCTGCTGCTCATCATCTCCATCAAATCGGTAGTGTTCATAGACGCGCTGTCCATTTCTGATCGATTCAATGATAGGGATGCGCTCATCAGTCTCAAGTGTGATGACCCAGAGGCTCAAAAACGCCTGTGGCTGCACCACGTCGACCGGGCTCCACATTAAAACTTTGAGGCCTCGTCGAGCGTGAAGGGTGTCGAGAGCGGCGCACGCGAACAGCTTGATCTGAATTTGACGGAGAACATCATCACTGTCGCGTTGCCCGAGGTCAAGAAGAGACGCTATCTCGATCGTGTTCACTTTCACGGGTGCCCCCATTCCGAACTGCTGCCAGTCGATACGATCAAGCGTAATATGAAAGTGTGTGCTTATCGCGGTAATCTGCCTGGCTTTCTGGCATGCCTCTTCTTGCTCACCAGCAATGTTTCGGCGTAAGTAGGTCATGGTGTGTCACTCCTCTTGAAGCAGCCGTCGGGCCTGCCTTCTTCTTGATGAACCATTCCGCAATACACGTGAGAGGAATGCATCTCACCAGAGTTTCTCCTTCTCCCTCTCAGAGCAGATCACGGGTGTCGCATCTCTTGCTCAGTGTCCCATGATAGGGGGGATGTCATGGGACCTTCCACGCACCGACAGAAGCAGGGAAGGACGGAAGCTGATCCTATGGGCGAAAAAGAGTATAGCTCTTTTCTTCATACTCATAGTATATCACAAAAAAGAGAGTTCGCAACTATTATTTAAGAGTATAGTGATAGAAGCCAGGAGAAAGAGGGAAAATACATCCATCCCCATCACGTCCCTGGTGACATTAGGGGTCAGATCTCCTGCTGATGATGCTCGTCAAGAAATTATGAAGGACGATGTATCATTTGACATCCCGATATCACGAGGGATATGTTGGAGATGTGTCTATTGTAAATGTTTATATCGATATATATACATCAATTCAATTTCAATTATAGTTGTAAATACTCTTTTCTATGGTATACTTTGAATGTGGGAGAGACGCAGAAGACAGTTCTTTCTCCACAGAATCAGCTTCGGTCCTTCCCTGCTTCTGTTGTGACGTGGAAGGCCACGTGACATCCCCTCTGTCGCTAGGACGAGGAGCAAGAGATGCGACACCGGTGATCTACTCTCTCAGTACCCACACATCCCTTCCTTCCAGCGAAAAGGAGGCCATAGGCGTTTCATGAAGCATCTCATGCATGTGCTTAGAGTGACCTTCCACGTGGAGAACGTGTGTCCGTAAAGCCTCCTGTACACATAGCAGGGTACAGGTACAGGAGATCGTAACGAGGTTTCTAGCGCATCTGTGAGGCGCCAGTCTCGTCAGTCAGAGAGAAAGGTGGACGTAATGAGTGGTGATCCCCACCACGTTCCTCCGCAGACTGGGAAATTCATGAGCGTCGAAGAGTATCTGTTGCTTGAGGATCTCTTTCCCACGAGGACGTATGAATATCATCACGGGAGAGTCCGGTTGCTGTCGAGCGGTTCACATGCGACGATTTCCGAGAATATCTTCACAGGGCTGTGCGTGCAGTTCCGCACCGGGCCCTGTACCGTGTACACCTCCAATATGCGCGTCCAGGTGGCAGAAGGCACGTACTACCTGCCCGATGTCACGGTGACCTGTAACGTGTATGATCGCCGCAGGGGCGTGAGGTTGGTCCTCTCTCCCCGTCTAGTCATTGAGGTGCTTTCCCCCTTGACAGAGAGCACCGACCGCACCGAGAAGCTCACGATGTACCAGGCGTGTCCGACGATCGCCGAAATTGCCCTGGTCAGCCAGACCTGCCCCTTTGTGGAGATCTGGCGCTACGATGAAGACCTCCCAGGCACCTGGCGCTATGCCTCCTACGAAAGCGGCGAAGAGGTTGAATTCAGCAGCGTGGATGTGCGCCTCTCGATGGAGGAGATCTATCACGGCACTACGTTCGATGAACCCTTCGTTGACGCATAAGAGGGCAGGTCAGTATTCAAGGGCCGCTCGCCGTTCCACGACTCGCCGGAGCCAACGACGCTGTACATGCAAAAGGAGCAAACGGACGAGGACGGTGCTCGCCGTGCGGCCTATCACACAGCACTGAACACCGCCAGTGCTGCGTGACCAGGGCGATCATCAGGGCTGGTGCGAGCAAGCCTACGAAGTGACAGACGGTGGAACGGTGAGTGATCCACCTGCTTAGAAGGCGGTGGCAGAGCAGTTATGAGGGGGTTCAAGGTGAAGAGGGATTTTTCGTTTCTGCCGGATGACTCGTTTGATCTAGATAACAAACGGATAGCGGCGCGAGCGCTCTATGGCGTGCTTCTCCTGCGGCAAGAGGACATACGACTGGTAGGCCAGGTTGAGTTGACGGTGCAGGCGCAATGGGACCTGCTCGAATGGCTCTATGCGCGGCGCGCGGCGCTCTATCGAGCGACTCATGGTGTTGCGGGAAACGCAGATATTCCAGACTGGGTAGCAAGCGATCACGCATCTTCTCGGCGGGTTGTCGATGCTTCAGGAGATGAGTCCACGTGAGATGTATGACCTTGTGATCACCTCTCGTGAGAGCCATCACGCGTTGCTGCGGTGAAACGCGAGCTCATTGCAGGTTCACGAAGTGAGCCTGTTTACGGAACTGCTTCCCCTCGTTCTATTGAATTCTATCACTATGCGCTTAAATAATAGTTGTAAATCCTCTTTTTTGTGATATACTATGAGTATGAGGAAAAGAGTTATACTCTTCTCCCATAGAATCAGCTTCCGTCCTTCCCTGCTTCTGTCGGTGCATGGAAGGTCACATGATATCCCCCCTGTCAATGTGGCAAGGAGCAAGAGAGTTGACATCCGTACCCTGCTCTGAGAGGGACGCACAGGACACCCCCACCACGTTCAGGACTGTCTGAGCGATGGGGATGAGGGCCTGAGTCGTATCACGAGGAGGTGCGTAGACATGGGAGAAGACAATGGCCCTCCCGTGCGGTGCGGAAAAGCGCTTGCACATCTGAGGTGCCTGCCAGTCCTCCTCGGTTGGCTTCGCAACCTGCCATCACAGCGTGATGGGTACTGTATTGCACAGCGTATGACGCACCGCACGGGAGGGCCATTATCTTCTGACAGAGACACGACGTGTGACAACTCCTAATATCTGGCTCTCTTGGAGAACGGAAAGATGTGACTTTGTCCTCTCATGACACACTCGCACACTCCATGCAGAACTATCCCTGGTCGCGTGGCCACCATGTGGGAAAGAATGGCGGCACACCAGGTGCAACAACTGATTCTCTATCCCCCCTAGCCCTGGTCGCGCGTTGAGCAACGCTGCCGACCGGAGGCACCGCCAGCCCTCCTTCTGGTGATTGCTCGTTGGCCTGCGAGCACGAGGTGATGCCCATTATTCTGTTCACCCTGCGTGTGGGAGGCGGGTTCTGGGTGCTCGCTTCCTCTCCCCAGGACGATCCTCAGAGAGGAAAAAGACCATGAAGATGGACACTGAGATGGTGCAGCGCTGGCTCGACACGTACACCCACGCGTGGACCACCTCTGATCCAGACGAGATCGGCGCTCTGTTTACCGATGATACCGAGTATCGCTGGCATCTGTGGGATGAGGAAGAAGGCATGGCACGCGGCCGCTCCCACATTGTTGCTCTCTGGCTGGAGGACGGCGATCGAGCCAGGACATACCGCAGTGCATACCGCCCGTTGCTGGTCACGCCTCCCCTTCCTCAGATCATTCGCAAAAAGGGCTTCATCACATCTACGTATGGACAGGGAGGCTATACTGTGGAATAGATGTGTGCCTATACTGCACCTCTACTCAATGATACCTGTTATACCGCAGATAGCCTCGTGTGCATGCTCCTTGAAGGAGGTGGCATGCTGCACCGGACCGCTGGGGAGACGTGATCCAGATCCGTCAAGGAACATTCGCTGGACCTGCAGAAGGGACCACATAGGCGTATCACCATCGTCTCTCTGTGGGGTGAGGGAGGGGTGCTGTCGCGATATACGCCGACTGCGAGAAGCCCTGCTGGACGGCTGAGAGGGCGTGAGAAGGGCGCAGACGGGGAGGAGCGCAGGAGACGATGACCACTCACGCTGATAGATGCTCATCGCCCAGCGCTTGTTCTCGCGTGAACCGTAATGATAGAGAAACGGCCATACTGGCTGGAGTGAGGATATTCGATGGACCAAGATCAGAGTGTGAATCGCGACGATCTCCTCGCGCGTGTGCGCGAAGCCGATGATCTGAGTCGGATCATCAAGGAACTGGAGCCTGGGAGTCCGCGGTACACGATGGCGATACTGCACTGGGCAGCCGTGGGCGATGAGGTGAGCACGAGCATGATCCGTGCGGAAGAGACGTTGGAGGCCAAGGATCTCGCCGACCTGGCGGGCGCGGTCACCGCTCTTGAGCCAGCAGATGACACCCGCTGGAATCGCTATCGCTCTGGCGGGTGGTACTTCCGAGCGATCATGGGTCACTTTCTGTTCGCCCTGAGGCGCGATGATGACGCACTCGAAACGGATCTCGTCGATGGCGGCAGCCTCGTGGGGGTGGGATCGCGCAGGGGCGACGACTGGCTCGCTACAGGTACCTTCCAGGACACCATCTCCGATCTGCTCGGCCTCGACCCCCAGGCCGCGTCCATGCGAGCCGAACGCCTCCTGAAGCGCCACACGCGTCTGGAAGGCTTTCCCCTGACTCTGGACGTCGTGCTGTCCCATCTGGAACGCCAGACGCCCCAGGAGGCGCTGCACACTGGTGGCATGCGCCCCGGTGAGAACGCACACAGCCCGGAGAAGATTGAGAGCATGCTGGGCTTCATCGAGTATTCCTACAGCACCCTCTCACTGGAGGCACAGCAGGTGCTCGCCTGCCTGGCCCCTTTCACCTCGGTGCTCTGCGTGGATCTGCTCGAAAAATACATCGACCGCTTGAAGCTGCAGCCCGTGCTGAGGGCCCTTCCGTTTGAGCACTGGGCACAGGTCATCCAGGAAGCGAAGAATTGGGGGCTGCTCACTCCTGAAGCGGCGAGTCCTTCGTATCTGCATATCGAGCCCACCGTGCTCTCCTTCCTGCGCCGCCGCCTGGAGATGCCAGAACAGGCAGAGACGCGACAGGCGATCGAGGCCGGCTTTCGTGAATACTATGATGAGATAGGTGAGGTGCTCTACCATTTCCTCACCTCCACACAGCCACAACTCCTCCTGCTCGGCAGGACCGTGGCAGGGCTGGAGTATGACAACCTGGTGACGGCATTGAACCTGGGGTTGGCGGCCCAGGTCTCGATTGCTCACCCCTACTTCGCGGTCTCACACTACCTGGATGCCACCCAGGACTATCAACGAGGCGTCGCACTGGCGCAAGAGGTGGCCACTCGCCTGGGAACCTATCCTGCTGACACGCTTGCCGGCCCGGTGGGTCTTGAACGGATCAGTGTCATTGATACCCTTGCCAAGTGGCACTGGCAACTCAAGGAGTGCGAGGCCGCACAGACATCCTATCAGCAGGCGCTCTCTCTGCTCCGCGACCACACGAATCTTGATGCAAAGACACGGCGGCGATACAGCGGCTCTTTCTATCAAAAGGTCGGTGCCGTCGCCCAGCAGCAGCGCCACTGGTCCCAGGCCGAAGACTTCTACCAGCAGGCCCTTGAGATCTTCATCGACGGTGATGACCGCTCTGCTCAGGCCAGCATCTATGCGCAGTTGGGTTTCCTGGCTCAGAGCCAGCAACAGTGGCCTTACGCTCGTGCCTCGTTGCTGCACGCCCTGGAGATATGTGTTGCCGCTCACGATACCTATCACCGTAGCATCACGCTCTCCCGTCTCGCTCTCCTGTGGCAAGACAGCGGCGATCCCACGCTCCCTCTCGCGATCGCCTCTCTCATGACGATCACCCCGGCGGAGGTCGAAGCCCTCCTGCGTGCATCCTAGAAAAGCGCGAGACGCACGTGTCAGACACCCTATCCCCTTGAAGGGGATGGGCTTGCAGTTGGGTTGATTTCTGACCATCTGCTGCAAGCCACTCGAAGGTCTAACTAGTCTCAGCCAGGGCGTACAGGATGGACACACTCATCCTGAGCCACCGGGCTCCGTCCGTTATGGGCAGCATTTTTATTGAGGCCCATCGAGAACCAGACCGCATTTCTGGTTCTCACCCGCAAGGGGAGTGGAGAGAGGCGGCGCCCCTCTCTGAAACACGGCATATCAGTATGGTACAATAGCATAGGCTATACGTTGCCCTGCCCTTTTGAGACCAGATGCCGGCCAATCATGATAGGTCTGATCAGTAAGCCTGATGACTGCTGTCTCTGTCACCTGGTTGCGCTCCGGTTGTATCCAGATACATTCCGGGGCCTACGACCCAAGGAGAGAAGTTCTGTGATGGTTGATGACCCGAAGCGTCTCGTGGCCGAGGGTTGACACGCTTTGGAAGCCACTATATCGAGACCTTGCTGACTGCGCAAGGCAGACATCTTGAGATGATCTTCCAGAGTGATACCGGTGATGAGTTGGTGGATGACTTCGTAGCAGTGATCACCAGTATGGCGGCTCGGATCTATGGGCGTCGTCAGAGCAAGCGGCGTGCAGAGAAGATCAAACACTGCGTTGAGTCAGTGATGCAAAGTGAGGATGAGGAATGAAGGTGCTCCGGGGATATAAGACGGAACTGGACCTCAATAACGTGCAGCGAACGGCCTGTCTGAAGCATGCTGGTGTCGCGCGTTTCGCCTATAATTGGGGCCTTCGTCGCTATCAGGAGGAGTATGCAGCGGGCCGGCCCACACCGACTGCGGTGAGTCTGCACAAAGAACTCAATGTCTTGAAGCAGACGACGTATCCCTGGATGTATGAGGTCTCCAAGTGTGCGCCACAGGAAGCAGTGCGCAACCTGGAAAAAGCCTTCAAGGCCTTCTTCGCAAAGGCGAAGCGGAAAGCTCAGGGAACCTATCGAGGCACCCTTGGATATCCTCGGTTCAAGAGCAAGAAGAACGGCATTGGTTCCTTTCGACTCACTGGAGCCATTCACGTCTTCGCTGATGGTATACAGCTTCCTCGCCTGGGCAGGCTGCGTCTTCATGAGCAGAACTATCTGCCTCTGCACGCACACGTACACAATGCAACGGTGTCGGAAAAGGCGGGTCGCTGGTTTGTGAGCGTCCAGGTCCAGGAGGAACAGGCTGACCCTCGGCCTGCCTGTGGCCCGGTAGTCGGCATTGACCTGGGGATCAAGACGCTGGCAACCCTGTCCGATGGCACGCAGATCGCTAACCCGAAAGCGTTGCGGACGCATCTGGGGAAACTTCAGCGTCTCTCCCGCGTCCATTCGCGCAAAGTCAAAGGCAGCAAGAACCGCAAGAAATCTGCCCGGAAGCTGGCGCGTCTGCATGCTCGTATCGCGAACATTCGTGCGAACACCCTGCATCAGGCAACGTCGTTGATTGTGGCGAAAACCAAGCCCGATCACCAGCGTCCTGCGGTGATCGTGATCGAAGATTTGAATGTGTCGGGCATGATGAAAAATCGGCGACTGAGCCGGGCGATTGCCGATGTGGGTTTCTTCGAGTTCCGGCGACAGCTCACCTACAAGGCAGAGCAGGCGGGATGTCGGGTGCTGGTGGTATCGCGGTGGGAACCATCCAGCAAGACCTGTAGTGCCTGTGGATGGCTCAAGGACGATCTCACGCTTGCTGATCGCATCTTTGTGTGCGAGGACTGCGGCAGCGTCATGGACCGTGATGAGAACGCAGCACGCAACTTGAAGCAGTGCGCGTAGCAAGATGGATGTACCGCGAGTTGCGCGGGAACAACAACGCCTGTGGACTGGCACGCTCTGGCACCGTCTTGCGATGGTGTGAAACGAGCCAGGTGGAAGCAGGAAGAAGACGCCAGAGGTGACCTGTCCACAGATGGGTAAGTTCTTCACAACGGCTACGATAAGATCGCGCGGCGTTACCTCGAATGGTGCGGACCTTCTCCCGCACGTATGCGCTATCTACATAAGATGCTTGAACTGTTGCCGCCCGGTTCAAACATATTGGAACTGGGTTGCGGCGCTGGTGTGCCGTGTACGCGCATGCTGGCGGAGCGCTACCATGTAACAGGGGTGGATAGCTCGGCGGCGCAGATTTCCCTGGCGCGCGAGCATGTGCCTGGCGCGACGTTTTTTCATGCCGACATGACGATGCTGGCTATCCCGCCTGAGGCGTTCGACGCGGTGGTTGCCTTCTACTCGTTGATCCACATTCCCCGCTCCGAGCATGCCCGGCTGCTCTGTCGCATCGCCTCCTGGCTGCGTCCGGGCGGCTGGCTGCTCGCGACAATGGGCACTGAGAATACCCCTGGTATGATCGAAGCCGACTGGTTGGGCGCCCCTATGTACTGGAGCAGCTACGACGCCGAGACCAACCGCGAACTGGTGCGCCATACCGGCTTCACGCCCCTCGAATCCGAAGTGCTCACCGACGAGGAAGATGGCGAGCCGACCCCCTTCCTGTGGATGCTGGCTCGTAAGGGCGAGCCACCTCTATTGCGCGCTGAATGATGCGATCATGCCCAGGAAGAGGTGGGCTGTATTGGTGGCCGGGGCGGGTATGGAACACAGGGCAACGTAGTTTCCGGGCGCGAGATGCAGCATGATCCAGCCAGTTGTACCGGGGGCCAGCGTTCCCATGCCGCCCACCAGCTCAAATGGCGGCTGTTTCGCTGATGGCGCAGCGATAAACGCCAGCACATCTTGTTTTGTCACTCCAAGAGCCAGCCGGGCCAGTTGCATTTCATGAGGTTGCTGGCCCGCGTTAGTCACCTGCACCATGATTGGTTCCGTAGTGATACTGGCCGGCATCCCGATGCTATAATCCTTGAGCGCGACTGTTAGGTCAACGTGTGGCGCGCCCTCCCGCTTCCAATAGCCGTCAGGTGTGACAGTAAAAGACGCGATCATGCCTTTATTGATGTGCGCCAGGCGATCTGGCCCAGGCACGAAACACAGCGCCACATACTGGCCCGGCGCCAGTAAAAGGAGCACCTCCTGGCTCGTTCCTGGCTGTATAGTAGCGGGACCACCCACGAAGGTGAGCCGCGGAGAGGTCATCAACGCGCTGGATTGCAGGAGTGCCTGCACCTGGCTGAGCTGTGTGCCAGCATTGAGCCGGGCCAGGGTGGCCTGGTGGGGTTGCCTCCCCACGTTGATCAGCCTGATAGCCGCCAGCCCGGCCGGGACACTCCCCGGCATTTCAAGTGTATCATCCTGCGCGATAATCGTGACCCTGGCTATCGCAGGCACACTGGTGCGGATCGCCAGGTTGTGTATAGGGGTTCCTGCCTCGCATGTAGGGAGGATACTTGTCGCCAGAATGATCGAAAGCATAAGCAATACCGGGCGGCGGTATATGCCTACAAGCGTCGCAGTTCTATCTGGCATGCATATCTCTCCCTCACTACCCAACCTTCGCCCTTCATAGGGACCCGATTTATCGCGCCTGCCGTGTTATAAAGGGCGGCGCCCCGCAATGCCCGTCTCCAGGGGATGCCAATAGTTGATGCGCTCCTCGCCCAGAAACCAGCACAGATAGACCTCGCGCCCCTCGCGCAGGCTAAGAAAGTCGATCAAGCCACGGTCAGGATCTTTTAACTCACAGCCAAATTCGCCCAGGGCATTGGCGCTCTCCTGCAAAGCATCTATGTGTTGGGCTAACGCGTGCTGCGCTTCTGCCAGGTCCGCGTGTAGATTATGGCCGTTACCGCGCGCCTGCATACGTAAGTGGACCAACCGCGCTTCGATGTGCTGCATCTCCTGGCGATGTTCCTGGATCTTACGCAGCAGGACAGAGATGGCAGGTAACAAGGCCTCAGCTTCCTCGCGCGTAAAGTAATGGGGCATCCATTGCCTCTCTTTCCACATCCCGGCTCACCTATTACCGGGTACCTATCACAATTGTGTCAGGCCGTGAGTCAACACGGCCTGACACAACAAGCTGGCACGTGCCATCCATCACTTGGGCTTCGGAGTAGGGGTGGGCGTAACCGCAGGCGTGATGGACGGCGTGGGCGTCGTTCCCGGCACGGGAGTACCAGCTCCACCGAGCCGGATGCTCAGGTCATCAAAGGTGGTAAAGTTGAGCACAGTTCCCCCGGTATCCAGGTAACTGCCCTGGATGGTATCACCAGGCTGCACCAGTGGAAGTTTAGGTGAGAGGCTCAGGTTCGCGGTGAAGATGGTGTTCTGGCCCTCCACCTGGATATAGTAGATGGTGTTGGTCCCCTGCTGCACCGAAGAGATGCGCAGAACCTTGCCGGTGACCGTCTTTGTGGTACCTCCTGTGGGCGTATTGCCATTGCTCGCCTGCTGGGTGAGCCACTGCTGGTAATCCTGCAGGGCCGCCGAAAGCGTCGTCTCGTACTGCACATTGCTGCCGTTCAGGTTCCTGGCGTCGACGATGCCGACGGCCTGGAAGATAGAGCCGCTGCTGGTGCTCTGCGCAAAGATGGCGACCCAGGTGGGCGTGTTATAGATCTGATAGAGCTGAAAACTATCTACGTCATAGCCGCGAATGTTGGCACGTGTAGATTTAATCGTACTCTGCACGTTGTCACCGATGCCCAGACCGGATAGCGGGTAGAAGGTGCCTTGATTTTTATGGGTATCGAAGAGAAAGACACCCGTGCTGGAGTTATCGTTTGACGAGGACGAGGTCATTGGGATCAGCCACACAGGTTGATCGACGTTATTATAGAGCAACTGTGGCACATTGGCCGGCGTTTGCTGTCCTGCTCCGGATGGATTGAACCAGGGGGCGGCGTGGTACTGGCCCCACCATTGCAGGTACTGAGACACAGTGTCCGCCGGCATGACGCGATCTACCCACACGGGGACATCCTGGGGCAGGTATTTTTTGATCTCGCCAGTGTGCGCATCAACGATCAGCACTTCAGAGAGTGCATCGCCTGTATAGCCGCGGGTTGGCTGCATCAACGAGATCGTCCAGTAGGGATGGAAACTATCATCGAGTTCCAATGTCGGATCAACGAGCCGGCCATAGGTGTACCCGCTCAGGTAGACATGGCGCAGCAGATCCTGGTTCAACAACGCACCGGGTAGATAGGCCAGCGAGGCGTCGGCCTGCACCGGAGCCACGCGCAACTGGGGTTGAGCCTGCGGGTCCTCGGCATCCACCACCACAAAACCGGGTGTTGTGGAACTGGCAAGGTTGGCGAAGATGTTGTTGTACGTCAACGGCGCCACATAGTAAAGGTGATGGTTGATCGATTGCAGTGTATAGCTGGCAGGGTCAAGGTTATAGGTTGAGCCCAGGTTCTGCCCGTTGGAACCCAGCACCTGCTGCCCCTTGTAGGACGCGATGTCGCGTCCTACAAGGACGATATGGCGGGGGTCGGTGGGAGGCAACACCGGCGATTTCTGCATGGTAACGTTGGGAATGTTGGCCAGGGCCTTGGCATTAGTATCGAACCAGGTGGTAAAGACGACAATCAGGCCGCTTACCACGAGGCCGATGACTCCAGCCACCACCAGGCCAAAGATACCGGCGGCAACCGCTCCCCGCGAAACATCAGTGGGCATCGCCGTGGAGCTGCTGCGCACCGGACGCACCCGTCCCTGGCTGATAGCCGACGCCTCCTCCAGCACACCCATAGCGGGCCGGGCGAAGGCAAAAAGGTTCGCCGCACTGCTAATGATGAGCGGCCAGAGCAGCCACTGCCAGCCACCGAACGGCCCGGTGAGCGCAGGCGCGTTTAAATAGAGGATGATCAGACAGATCACAAAGCTGAGCACAAAGTAGCCCACAAACCAGCGGATAAACCTCTGGGCTACGAACCGCTCGCGCCGCCCAAATCCCAGGCGCCCAATCGTCAGGATCGCCATGACGATCAGCGCGCCAATCAAAGCCAGTAAGACAATAATCATAGCTATATCTCTCTCCCTGATGCGGGTAGTGGTGATGCACTCGATCTCAGTAAACCGGTGGGAAGAAGTTCTCACCCGAGGATGCTAAACGCATGCATTCATGCCTGCTACCCAAGGAATGACAATGAAAGATGATCTCCCTTATTGTAGTGCCTGCAAGAGAGACTTGTCCAGGGGAAACCCAAGTCGCCCATTCTTCGTAGTGCTCTGTCAAGGTTCATTGCACGGATATCAGGGCGATGCCTCTTCCCGCGTAGGGATGCGGCTTGCCGCATCCGGGTGGCTGGGAGGAGGCCCCACAAGCCCCCCAAGGGATGCCTGACCCGGATGCGGCAAGCCGCATCCCTACGCGGGTTGGGGCCATCTCACCCGTGCCATGAACCTTGACAGAGCAGTAGCTGCGCGATTTATCGCGCTGAGGCTGCCATGGCGACAAGCTTGTCCCAGCGCGATAAATCGCGCAGCTACGAAGAATGGGCGACTT
>JBDTHH010000558.1:0-2690 GCA_039937055.1 Ktedonobacteraceae bacterium
GGCATCACTACCTGGGATACCTCGACGGAGAGCCTGTCGCGAGCGGCTCTCTGCTCCTTCATGCGGGGGTCGCAGGCATCTATGGTATCACGACGGTTCCGGAGGCGCGCAGGCGCGGCATCGGCACGGCCATTACCCTGCACGCGCTACGGGAGGCCCGTGCGCTGGGATACCGGGTAGGCATTCTCTTCCCAAGCGATATGGGCCTGAATGTCTACCGGCGCATCGGCTTTCAGGAATGCTGCCGCATCCCCTTTTACACCTGGTCGCCAGGGCACTAAATGATTCTGACATTCCGTAGGCGTGGCTTGCAGACGTCTCTGTAGGGGTGAGGCAAGTCGCCCCTACAGAGATGCCTGTGTCCCTACATGATAGTAAAAAATGAATGAGCGAAACGCATATGCATACAGACTATATTACACTGCCGGCGGATGCGCGCATCCTGGTCGTCAAGCTGGCGGCCATCGGCGATTTGCTGCTGGCGACGCCGGCGCTGCGCGCCCTACGCGAGAGCTACCCACAGGCGCGCATTGATCTGCTGGTAACGCCCGCCTCGGCTGGCATTCTTGATGGCTGGAGCGTCATTGACAGAATCATCGTGCTGGATAAGTACCTGTTCGATTACCCGCAGCAGATGCTCAAGAACCCGCTCAATCTCAGGCGGTTGTGGCCGCTCTGGCGCGACCTTCGTGGTGGACACTATGATGCGGTGTTGTTGCTGCATCATTTGACGCTGCCGTTTGGGCGTCTGAAGCACCAGATCTTGTTGCGGGCGACGGGCGCGAAGTGGCGTGTGGGACTGGATAATGGCCATGGCTGGTTTCTCAATGTGCGCGTCAAGGACGAAGGCTTTGGGGCTATGCACGAAGCCGATTACAACCTGGCAGTCGCCGGAGCAGTGGGCGCGCGCACACACGATACACGCCTCGTCGTGCCCCTGAGCGCGGAGGATCGCCAGCGGGCGCGCGAGCTGGTATACGAGCATGAAACACCTGAGACCAGCGCGCAACCTATTATCGCTATGCACGCGGGGAGCGGTGGCTACAGTACGGCACGCCGTTGGGCACCGGAGCGCTTCGCACACCTCGCGGATACGCTCTTTCATGACGTTGGCGGGCAGTTGCTCCTGCTGGGCGGTCCCGAAGAGGCCGGGCTGCATCAAGAGATCATGGGCCTGATGCACTCGGAGATGCCTGTGCGCAGCCTCGCGGGCAAAGGCAGCATCAAAGTGTCGGCGGCGGTGCTTGAGCTGGTCGACCTGTTCGTTGGCAACGATGCCGGCCTGATGCACCTGGCGGTGGCGGCCGGCGCGCCCACTGTGGCCATCTTCGGGCTATCGAACCACAAAGCCTGGGGACCGTATACCGGCAGCACACCGGGGCAGCAAGCGATCGTGGTGCGCCTGGACCTGCCCTGCATGCCCTGCTTCTACCGGGGCCATGACCTGGGGACGCCGGAGGGCTGCGCGACGCGCGATTGCCTGGCGCTGCTCGGCGTCGAACCGGTAGCGGTGGCGGCGCGCCGCTTGTTGAAGGCGCCTCGGTCATTCGTAGGGCAGGGCTAGCGCGGACAGAGGATGATCTGTTTTTCCTAATCCAGAGCGAAAGCTTGCTTAGAGAAACGTTTGCTGTCGCGAACTGGCCAAACTTTGCAATACACGACAAGGTCGTCGTTGCGTTCCCGCACGAAATGGCTGCCTTGATATAGCGGGCTACCAGTTGCTCCAGATCCCGGCGAACCACGTTCTGGTCCTCGCTGATAGATCGCCTTGGGTGAGGCAAGCCATAGCCCCTACGCGGATTCGTGAAGCGACTCTGTAAGCCGCTTCACTCGCCGGGTGGGAACTGGTAACCATTCGGCATGTCGGGTGGCAGGTTGGGCGTGCCGTATTCCAGCGTGATGAGGCTATGTGAGAGGAGCGGGATCGCGGCCGTCATAGGCGCGGTCGCGGGGAACGGCTGCCCGTTGAGGTATATTTTCCAGCCGCTGGCCTGGTTCAGCTCAGGTGGAAAGTTCAGGCTGGCGAAACGATCGTGCCAGATGGCCAGGAAGCTATTGAGCATCAGGCTGGCGTTCTTGTTGGGCGCCTCCACGTGGATAATGCCATCGCTGGTGTGCGTGTGCAGCCAGTAGAAACAGCCGGGATTGGTGCCGATGCCGATACCCTGCGGCACAGTGACACTGCGCCCACGTACGTAGATCGTGAGGTGTGCATGCACATGGTAGCTGCTCTGCATCGCGCTGTCGCAGGTGATGCCGTTGATCGTCTGGTAGGTCGAGGTCGCCGGGGCCGCCAGTGCGCCCAGAATTTGCAGGTACAGATAGCCGACGGCGCCCAGCAAGAGCACACTCGTACTGATAGTCGTCCAGAGAATGAGGCGCGCGCGGCGCTGCTGTTTGCGGCGCACCATGCGCGCGGCGCGCCGCTCCAGGCGTTGCTCTTCTTCGACGGGATCGACGAGTGGTGGTATCAAGTGCTGACTGCTCATCCTCTGTTCCTTACACCAAAAAACATGCTGCTTCCTTCCATCTTTAGGAACGTGGAGGCAGAATAAGGGTAACAAGGCGTGCTGTCAGGGTAGTACCTGGGACATATAAAAACCGGCTCATGGGAAGAAAAAGAGAGGGATGAGAGGCGTAGAGGTCATAACAGAGGTAGGGGCGCCGTTTACAAGCCTGCGTAGGCAAGC
>JBDTHH010000559.1:0-10497 GCA_039937055.1 Ktedonobacteraceae bacterium
ATTGCCAGGCCTGGATCAGGCGACAGGACGCATGCTCAACGAGCACGTTCCAGCAGGCTCCCTGGACTGCCGGCAGGCTACCTGGACGCATCTCCAACAGGTGAAGCGCATACTTGAACGCATGGAACCGCTCTGCCACCTGCTCAATAGGGCGGCAGAGGGCATCCTTGATGACCTGGACCGCACGAGTCAACCTCCTGAAAGCCGGCCTTTCGTGCCGCATAAGCAGCCATGGTATGATACTATCATTGAGCAGGAGCAGGCTTTCACCACGCTCGCCGCGAGCCTGGTTACATGGCAGGAGAGTCAGCGGAAGCTCACGTCCTTCTCCAGCCAGTTTAGCCAGCCTTTAGCGGCCTTCTCACCTTCACTCACCCAATTCGATAGCGCCTTTGCCGTCATGCTCGAAATCGCCGGCGCCATCTTCGGCGATACTCTCCTGCGTTTCCGCACTATTCCCAAACAAGACGACGAAGTCGTCGCTACGCTTTTGTTTGATCTCACCCAACAGTCCGACCAGTTGCTTAGCATGTTCCACACTATTGTCGAGTCTCTCTGCCTGCTTATGGAAACGTTCGCCGTTATCCCCTGATCTACCTGGCGGTCATGCGTATCCAGGACGAATGCTATTCTTAACCACAATTCCTCAGTCTTAACGCGAATACAACCACATCGATGCTTTTTTCTCCTCTCCCCTATTGTACAGTGAAGGTAGAAAGAGTACACGAAAGGGCCACGCTGAATGAGCAGCCAAGGAGCTTCTTCGCTTATCATAGAGTCTACCGCCAGCGCGCGCACATATGAGAGAGTCGAGACGGCGCATGCCATCGCGGCGGCGATGCAACATATCACCACAACACACAGCGAGCAGGTAGCGCTGGTGGCTATCAGCCTGGACTTTGACCAGGCTGAGCGCGCCGCTGCTTTGTCATCGGTCGCGCGGGTCGATCGGTGCATTGCCTACCTATTGGAGTATCTTCGCCCCCTGGTTCGCAAAACCGACGCGGTCTTTCTCCTGAAGCACCACCTGTACTTCGTCTTGCTGGGAGCGAATCAGCAGGGCGGACAGATTGTGCAGAGTCGCCTGTGGGATGCCTCGCTCTGGCGCATCCATAGCATAGCTAGCGCGGAGATACAGCGACCCCGCGCGCTCTCTATCGGGCACAGTGTGTACCCCACACTCTATGCGGAGTTCATAGAATGTATCCAGGCCGCGACGGAGGCCAGTCTTACTATTGAATGGCAGCCTGAACGCTCCTCGCGCAGAACCGCCATTCGCCAGCCACGAGCCGTCCAGGTCTCACAAGGCTTGGACACCGATGAACTACCTGCGCGAGCACGCAGACTCGGCGTCCCCTACCTCTCGCTCTTGCCCCGCAGACCACCCGAACACGTTCAGCACCTGGTAAACGCGAAGCTGGCACAGGAATTGCACTGCTACCCCCTGGGGCGCGAACGCAATATGCTGACCGTGGCCATGTCCGATCCCCAGGATCGCTCTGTCCTGGATCGCCTGCACCAGGAAACGGGTCTGCGCATCTTCCCGGTCCTCACGCACCCGCAAGAGCTACAGACCGCCCTGGATCAGCTCATTTGACGCTGAACGACTCTTCCGCTATCATAACAGGGGTCATCCTTCATAAGAACCCGGTGATATTCTACGTAGGGACGCGATAAATCGCGTCCGGCGCAATGTATCGCGTGTATAGGGAAGTAGACAATTTTATCCAATTAGAACGGTTTCGTGTAATGAATTGCGCCGGACGCGCTCAACCGCGTCCCTACTACTCTGTCAAGGTTCATTGCGCAGGTATCAGGGCGATGCCTCTTCCCGCGTAGGGATGCGGCTTGCCGCATCCGTGTGGCAGGTCCTTGGGCCTGGCACCCCAAGGGAGGCCTGACACGGATGCGGCAAGCCGCATCCCTACGCGGGTGGGGCCATCTCACCCGCGTAATGAACCTTGACAGAGTATTACGTATTTGTTAAAAGAAAGGTTTTTCTGGCTATATGAATATCTTAGTGACTGGTGGAGCAGGCTTCATCGGCTCGCATATCGTCGATCAATGTATAGCAGCAGGACATAGCGTGGCTATTGTAGATAACCTGTGGCAAGAGGGAGGCGGGAAAGAGGCAAACATTAACCCGCAGGCGCGTTTCTACCGCGCCGATATCACCGATGACACGGCTCTGGCCGCGATCTTCGATGAGGTACGGCCGGAGATCGTCAGCCACCAGGCCGCGCAACATAGCGTCGCCATCTCCACAAAGGACCCCCAGTTGGATGCGCGCGTCAATGTGCTTGGCCTGCTGAATGTGCTGCAAAATTGCACACGCGTGGGCGTGCGCAAGATCGTTTTTGCCTCATCCGGGGCCACCTACGGCACACCCGTGCGCCTCCCCATCGATGAGGATGTCTTGCAGCGCCCGGAGTCTCCCTACGGCATCACAAAGATGGTCGCGGAATACTACCTGCGCTACTGGCAACAGGCCTATAACCTGACCTTTACAGCGCTACGCTACGGCAATGTCTATGGACCGCGCCAGGACCCGAACGGCGAGGCAGGCGTCATCGCCATCTTTGCCAGGCGCTTCCTCTCTCACCAGCCAATACGCATCGACTGGGACGGTGAGCAGCGTAAAGATTACGTCTATGTTGAAGATGTAGCTCGCGCCAATATGCTGGCGCTCAGCGGTGGCGGCGATAACGCGATCTTCTGCATTGGCACCGGGCATGGGGCCTCGGTCAACGAAATCTATCGCGCGCTGGCCGACATTACCGGCTACGAACCGGAGATCGTACCCGCCCCCAAACGGCCCGGCGATATCTACCTGGCCTACTTCAACTCCGCTCAGGCGGAGCGTGTGCTTGGCTGGAAACCTGAAGTGAGCCTGGAAGAGGGCATCAGGAGAACCGTCGAGTTCTTCAAACAGTAGAGATTAGAGCAAGAGGAGAGACGAGGACGATGCTATGGAGGCCATCGTCCTCGTCTCTCTGTGGCCTTCGATTATGCTGTTCCGGCAAGCGTCAGCTTGCGCGCATGTTCCCGTACCACCTCGCGCATATGGCGCGTGATCACATGCGTCAGAATCATATGCGCATCCTCCTCCTGCTCGATATTCTGTCCTGGGGCAAGCACATAAGCATCCACGATCTCCTTGATGCGGCCACCCTGCGCGCCCAGCAAAGCGATGGTGGCGGCGCGCGATGCCTTTGCCAGCATGATGGCATTGATCACATTCGTGGAGTTCCCGCTGGCACTGATACCGATAACCACGTCGCCAGGCTCGATCATATTCGCCAGTTGCTCCGCGAAGACGTGCTCATAGGCGGTATCGTTGCTCCAGGCTGTGATTAACGGGACGTGATCCGTCAGCGAAATGGCCTTCAGGCGAGGAGCGCCCGGCATGATGGTGTTCTTCGCCAGGTCGAGCGCGAAATGCGAAGCGGTGGCCGCGCTGCCACCGTTCCCCATCACAAAAACGCGATGCCCGGCGTGATAAGCCTGTTCAAGCAGTCTCAGCACCTGCTCAAGCTGAGGGAGAGAGATCGCGCGCAGCATCTGCTCCAGGTCACTAAAGTATGTCGTAATCGCTTCCACTATTTTGCCCCCTAGATGGATTACTCTAGCGCTTGAGAACGCGAAGGCGGCTCGCTGTATGGCTCTATCCAGAGCCGGTTAAAGCTAGCCACATTGAGCACTACCGTCGCGCCCTGCTGATCAAAATGAAAATTCATGCGTTTCAAGCCGCGCGCCTCTAACGCCTCGGTCACGGCGTTTTGGACATCCTCGCGACAATACAGCAGCAGGAACCCGCCACCTCCGGCACCGGTAATCTTGCCGCCGCTCGCTCCATGGGCCAGCGCCAGCGCGTAACACTCGTCGATAAAGCCGGTCGAGAGGTTCGGGGCCAATTGGCGCTTCTCGCGCCAGGCGTAATCCAGCAGGCGCGCGAACTCGTCCAGGTCGCCACGCTCCAGGCAGGCCTGCACATCCACTGCCACCTGCTTGATGTTATGCAGCGCTTGCAACACGGCTTCATCGCGATTTTCCGTCGACTCGCGCTGCTGCTTCAAGATTGAGGTCGATTCGCGCGAACTGCCCGTGAAGAAGAGCAGCAGGCGGCGCTCCAACGCCTGGCGCACATCCGGCGCCACATTCAGCGGCTCAACGGTCACGCCTGCTGATGTGAAGGTATATTTATTCAAGCCACCAAAGGCCGAGGCATACTGATCCTGCTTGCCAATAGGCATACCCATTTTCGAGATCTCGATATACGAGGCGAGTTCCGCGACCTGCTGCTTGGTCATCGGCTGCTCCACCAGGGTGGAGATCGCGCGCACCAGGGTCACCGCCGCCGCGCTGGACGAACCCAGGCCGGTGCCGGGAGGTACCTCGCTGGCGACGAAGAGATTGATGCCGCGCCGGATGCCAAAATGATGGAGGACCGCCTTGGGGAGGGCCAGGTCCCCATCCCAGAAGAGATCATTGTAGGGAGAGTGCCGGAAAAGCGAGCGGTAATCCGCTGAGATAACCTGGAGATCATCAGAATCATCGGTTGTAATCACGGTATAAAAATATTTATTAATCGCGGTACTGACTACCAGGCCGCCGTATTTAGCATAGTATGCCGACAGGTCAGTTCCGCCCCCACCAAAGCTAATGCGCATAGGACTCCGGGCGATAAGCATAGTGTCGCTCCTTAAAAAAGAAAAAACACCGGGGTGACGGCTTCAGCTCCCCTTTCTCGCCTCTGCTGGCCTGCTCACCTGGTGTACCCAGGCAGGCAACCACAGGCGGGACAAGCAGGAGATGTAGCTGTCACCCCGATGTCAAAGATACATTTGAGATAATAGAGGAAGAACCGGGAAGCTGAACACACCCAGTTCTGGCTCTGGCGAGAACATGCTCTCACTCCCCAAGTTCTGTTCTTTATTACGCGACAGGCTGGCGCATCGCTTCAATCAAGACCCTGGCCACCTCTGGACGTGAGAACTCGCGCGGTGGAATCTCACCGGCTTGCAGCATCTGGCGCACTTTGGTGCCGCTCAGGGTGACATGCTGATCGGCCCCGTGTGGGCAGGTCTTCGATGACGCCATTGAGTCACAGACACGACAGAAAAAAGTATGGTCAAAGAACATCGGCGTGATGCCCAGTTTGGCCGCATCGAACTCCGCGAAGATGTGCTGGGCGTCGTAGGTCCCATAGTAGTTTCCGACGCCAGCATGGTCGCGTCCGACGATAAAGTGCGAGCAGCCATAGTTCTTACGCATCAGCGCGTGAAAGATGGCCTCACGCGGCCCGGCATAGCGCATAGCCGCTGGCAGCACCCCCAGGATCACGCGATCAGCCGGGTAATAGTTCTCCAGCAACACTTCGTAGCAGCGCATGCGCACATCGGCGGGAATGTCGTCGCCCTTGGTATCGCCGACCAGCGGGTGCAGGAACAGACCATCCACGGTCTCCAGAGCGCATTTCTGGATGTACTCGTGCGCCCGGTGAACGGGGTTGCGCGTCTGGAAACCTACAACGCGTTTCCAGCCACGTTCCGTGAAGAGCTGCCGCGACTGTATGGGTGTGTAACGCTGCTGGGCAAAGGCCTGCGGCTGCAAAGCAACCACGCGTACAGGGCCACCCAGCAACACATCGCCCTGCTGGTACACATGCTTGACGCCAGGATGGGCCTCTTCCGTTGTGCGGTAGACCTGGCTGGCCTCAAGCTGCTTGTCGTAGTCGTACTTCTCTTCAAGGGTCAGCACGGCCTGCAACTCGCCCTGAGCATTCACCAGGGCCACCTGCGTGCCCTCTTCCAGTATAGCCGCCTGTTCCTGATTTGTCGAGAGGGTAATGGGAATCGACCAGGGAAGGCCGTTGGCGAGGTGCATGCCGTTGACGACGCCCAGGTAGTCGGCGCGGCGCATAAAGCCCTTCAGAGGGCTATATGCCCCAATTGCCAGCATCTCAAGGTCGGCAAGTTGGCGCGACCCGACGGTTATCTTTGGCAGAGCCTTTGCACGCTCCTGTAACTCGGCGCTCTCGGCCTCGTTGGCTCTATTGATGATCAGTTCCCCGCCGTGGGGAGCAATAAGCGTATCTGTCATATTTTTCTATATCCTGATTCTTTGTGCTGATGCTTTCAAGTCTACAAATAGCCAAGCGCGGCCAGGCGGTCGGTGACGACCTTCGCTTCATCCTCGGAGGCGGCTTCCGGCTCCAGATAACCTAACTCCCCCAGTTTGGCCAGGATACGGGCCACGCTCTCCTCAATCGTCTCCCTGTCGGTCTCGACCACGAGTTCGGGCTGCTCCGGCTCTTCGTAGGGATCGCTTACACCGGTAAACTCTTTGATTTTCCCTTCATCGGCCAATTTATAGAGGCCCTTGACATCGCGCTGGCGGCACACATCGATAGGACATTTGACGTAGACCTCGACGAAGTTGCCGATTTGAGTACGCGCCCAGGCGCGTGTCTCGCGGTACGGGGAGATGGCGGCAGAGATACAGGCAACGCCGTTGCGGGTAAGCAGGTTGCAGACAAAGGCGATGCGCTTGATGTTCGTATCGCGGTCTTCGCGGCTAAAGCCCAGGCCCTTGCTCAGGTGCGTGCGCACAATATCGCCATCCAGGACCTCAACCCTGAGACCACGCGCTTTCAGGCGCTGCTCAATGATCTCAGACAGAGTACTCTTCCCGGCGCCAGAAAGGCCGGTGAACCAGAGAGTAAAACCTTGTGTTGACATGTATTTCTCAGTCCTCATTTTCTAAGTTACGTATGATACGCGTAGGGCAGGTCCATAGAGAGACCCGGCCCTACAGAATTAGAACGCCTTCCCCTGCATATCAGGGGGTACAGCCACATCCAGTTGCTGCAAGATCGTGGGGGCCATATCCATCAGTTGCAGGTGCTGCAACTCGCGACCCCCCGCTCCCTCATGCACATCGGGGTCATGTTTGATCACAATGCCAAACTGCGCGTGATTGCAGTCATCGGGACCGGTGTCGTTATCGAAGGTGTAGATCGAGCCATGACCGACCGAGCCAACCGAGCGCCAGAAGAGGTCGCCAAAGTAGACCAGCAGGTCAGGCGCCACGCCCCGGACCTCGTGGTAGATCTCCTCAGGCTTATAGACGACCGTGCCGATATTCACACCGTTCGGGTCGACCAGCGCCTCCAACCTGGCCTTGAGTTCAGTGCGCAACGCCTCGACCTCGTCTGGCGGCACGATGCCTTGCGGCTCGCGACCCTCAACGTTGAGGAAGATGCGCGCGTAATAGCCGCCGTCACCCCAGACCTTCGTCTTGCTCCAATCGATCTCGCACTTATCGATAGCCGTCAGCGTTGTGGGCTGTGACTTGAGCGTGAGGTAGCCCTCCTTGATCAGCCATTCGTTGACGCAGATACCGCCGTCCATCTTTTTCGCGCCGTGGTCCGACACAATAAAGACGGTGGTATCGTCGTCCACCAGGTCCAGGATCTGACCGATCTCACCATCGATATAGCGATAGTAGTCGCGGATACTCGTATTGTAGACCGGGTGAACCTCGTACTTGGGATGGGTCGTATCGTGGTACTTCCACAGCCCATGATGGATACGGTCGGTACCCATCTCCACAAACATGAAGAAATCCCAGTCCTTTTCAGCGATCCACTTCTTGACGAGCTTAAAGCGCTTCTCGGTCATGGTATAGATCTGGCGCAGCAGGAAGTCTTTATCATCGGTACGGAAGTTGGGGACATCTACCAGATACTCACCGACGAGCGACTCAATCTCCTGCATCACGGAGGCCGGATACGTATAGGGCCGCGCGGGGTTGGTCGTCGAAGGCGAGAGAAAACAGCCAACCTGAATGCCGTTCACAGGTTTGGGCGGATAGGTCTGCGGGACACCAACAGTGATGACCTTCTTACCGGCGCGCGAGAGCACATCCCAGACGCGGTCGGTCTTCACAGAGCTGGAGTTTGCCAGCACATGCTTCTCATAGGTGTGGTCGCCACGATTGCGAAACCCATAGAAGCCCAGCGTACCCGGATCTTTACTGGACATCATCGAACTCCAGGCAGGCACGGTAATCGCCGGGATGCAGCTCTCCAGCTTGCCCCATACGCCGTCATCCATGACGCGCTTAAAATTCGGCAATTCGTCGCGCCACTGGTCAAAAACCAGTTCCGGCGCGGCACAGTCCAGCCCAATCACCAGGACCTTTTTTCGCCGACTCATGTAATCAATACCTTTCAGAATATTTTTACACCACTTCGTTGTTTATACACATAGGCAGCCCGCGTGCCGGGTGCCGGTGGCCTTTTAGTTACATGACATGTAACGGTTGTTGCCATTTCCCGGATCAGACAGCAACCCAAATGGGCTATCTGGCTGTGAAAAGCAACGCCAGTCACATTGTACTATAAAGCGGCAAAAACGTCATCATCACGCCCCTGTTAAATGGGTCACTGTTTTTATGTCAGCCATTCTATAGCAATCAGGCTGAAATAAGGATATAGTATGTGCAGACACAGCACCTACGATGTAAGATAAGACGAAGGTGAATGAGCCTGTGAAAAGGCTCCCATACACTAAGTGAGGAAAGGGATAACCATGTCAAAGAGTAAGAAGATACGCGTGGCCATAGTCGGGGTGGGAAACTGCGCCAGTTCACTCGTGCAAGGGGTCCATTACTATCGCAATGCTAACCCTGATGACTTTGTGCCGGGGCTGATGCATGTGAACCTGGGTGGATATCACATCAGCGATGTCGAATTTTCGGCGGCCTTCGACATCGATCAGAATAAGGTGGGCAAGGATATCGGGGAGGCCATTTACGCTGCGCCAAACAACACCTATCGCTTTGCCGATGTCCCCAAAGTGGGGGCCCAGGTCTACCGGGGTATGACGCATGACGGGCTTGGCAAATACCTCTCACAGGTGATTACCAAAGCGCCAGGGTCAACCAGCGACGTGGTGAAGATTCTGAAGGATACCGGCACCGATGTGGTGATCAACTACCTGCCCGTTGGCTCTGAGACGGCCACCAAGTGGTATGTCGAGCAGATACTCCAGGCGGGAGTAGGGTTCGTCAACTGCATCCCCGTCTTTATCGCCCGTGAGCCATACTGGCAGGAGCGCTTCAAAGAGCGGAACCTGCCGATGATCGGTGACGATATCAAAAGCCAGGTGGGCGCGACCATCGTTCACCGCATGCTGACGCGCCTCTTCCGCGAGCGCGGTGTGCGCCTGGAACGCACCATGCAGCTCAACGTCGGCGGCAACACCGACTTCTATAACATGTTGGAGCGCGATCGTCTGGAATCAAAGAAGATCAGCAAGACCAACGCCGTCACCAGCCAGCTCGACTACGATCTGGGAGCTGACAATGTACACATCGGTCCCTCTGACTACGTGGCCTGGCTCACCGACCGCAAATGGGCCTTCATCCGCCTGGAGGGGCGCACGTTCGGCGATGTGCCACTGAATGTCGAAATGAAGCTCGAAGTGTGGGATTCGCCCAACTCGGCCGGCGTGGTGATCGATGCCGTGCGCATGGTCAAGCTCGCGCTCGATCGCGGCATCAGCGGCACACTGGAAGGCCCCAGCGCCTACCTGATGAAGTCCCCGCCCATCCAGCATCACGATGACCTCGCGCGCGACATGACCGAGGCATTTATTCGCGGTGAAGGAGCAGGCACACCTGCACCTATACCAGCACCCGTGTTGGAGTCCAGCAACGGACATAAGGCGGAGGCAGAAACAACGGCGGACTAGTAACCCTCTTCATATGCCGGGGAGCAGGCGCTTTCCCCATCCGCGTAGGGACTGGGGCGCAGGCCTTGTCGGCGGGCAAGGGGAGCCGAAGCGGCGCCCCTACACGAAATGCCGTGTCTGTGTACCCGCCTCGCGTACGCGGCCAGCAGGAGGCCCCACTGGCACCCCAAGGGATGCCTCACCCGGATGCGGCAAGCCGAATCCCTACGCGACACAGGAGCAACGTACATCATCCATACCGAATAAGCAGCTTTCGCAGCGACCGGTAGCATATATAGCATGATGACATAGCTCGGCAGATTTCAGTAAACCGTAGTCTGCCGACCTATGTCATCTGTATTAGTGCTGAACTGTTGGTGCGGTCGGCACCGTTGGCGCCGTCGGCACCGTTGGCACAGCCGGCGCATTTAACGCCGGTTGCTCCGAGGGGGCTCGCAGCAGTTCCTCACGCACAATTGTAACCTCTGGTGGAGCACTGATCCCGATCTTTACACGTTCTCCTTCGACCGCCAGAACCGAGACACTGATTACCCCACCAAGAATAATACTTTCACCAACTTTTCTTCGCAGCACGAGCATATAAAGCTCCCTTCCCCAGAAGCACATCCGAGACGTCCCTGTTTCGACACATACCCGTACAGGCGCCTCTTAAGCTAAACATCAACACATTTTTTAACATTGTTGAGCAGTGTCCTGAAAAAACACTGCTCCCTTGAGACGTAACACATGACCACAACAG
>JBDTHH010000560.1:0-5779 GCA_039937055.1 Ktedonobacteraceae bacterium
ATCGGCTTGCCAGGCGGGCTTGTAAACGGCGCCTCTACCTCTCAGGTGCCCTTATGGCTGCTGCATCTTCTGCCAGCAGGCGTCGCAGTAGCCGGCGGCCACGAGGTCGAGCGTGAGGCTATGGTAATGGTATTGCTGCTGCAACTGTTCGTGGAGATTGCCGAGCAGGGTATCTTCGAGATGGATGACGCCCCGGCAACCGCGACACACGAGGTGATGGTGGGCATTGCCTTCCATCACCTCATAGTGCGGCTGCTCACCCGGCAGGCGGTTCTCGCGCACAATCCCCAGTTCCTTCAAGAGTTCCAGAGTACGATAGATTGTCGAGAGGCTCACGAAAGGATTACGCTCCTGCACGCGCTCGGCGATCTGGTCAATGCTCAGATGTGCGTTGGCTTCCTGGATCACGCTTAAAATCATATAGCGCTGGGGCGTCAGGCGATAGCCCTTCTTGCGGAGCATCTCGTTGCTGGAGTTGACGTAATGATGCATCGGAAACCCCTGGTTCTCTATGGTATGGTATGTAGTAGTGTAAGCATATCCTACTACCTTGGAGCTATCTTGGCAATCCTTCATTACCGTTGGCAGAGTCATGGGCCTGGACCTGGCATGTTCCTGACTGATCTTGTGCGATAAAGAAGAGGATGATAAACAATGGCTGTACAAGACTTCTGGCGCTCACCTTTTGATCCTGAGCGCGTGATGAGCATCCGTGTGGCCCACTGGCAAGCTGCTGAACAGCAACAACGCGAGGAATACCTGACAGTTGAGGAGCCTTTCGAGGTGCGTATTGACGGGAGCAGCCTGGCTGTCATTATGCGCACTCCCGGACACGACCGCGAACTGGCACTGGGGTTCCTCTTCACAGAAGGTGTCATTCAGCACGCGGAGAAGGTGCTGGCGGTTGAGGACGCCGTTGACTCCGATGGGCTACCGCTGGCGAATGTCGTGAATATTATGTTGCGTCAGAGTGCGCAAGCAGAGTCGCAGTCAGCCAGCCATACAGCATTCGAGCGCCATTTCGCGGTCTCCGCGAGTTGTGGGTTATGCGGCAAGAACAGCATCGCGGACCTGGTGATCTCCACACCGCCGCTGGAACCGGATGAGGTGCGCATCTCCTGCGGGTGCATCTATGAACTACCAGCCCGCCTGCGCGAGGCACAATCCGTATTCACGCACACCGGCGGGCTGCACGCCGCCGGCCTCTTCGACGATATGGGGCACCTGCTGCTGCTGCGGGAGGATGTAGGGCGGCACAATGCAGTCGATAAGCTTATCGGGCATGGTCTGCTGCATGGCGACTTCCCCTATGGCCGACATATCCTGATGGTCAGCGGGCGCACCTCGTTTGAGATCATCCAGAAGGCCTTGCTGGCACGCATCCCCTGCATCGCCGCTATTTCAGCGCCCTCCAGCTTAGCCGTGGAACTGGCAGAGCGGGCCGGCATCACGCTTATCGGCTTTCTGCGGGACCGCTCTATGAATGTCTATACACATCCTGAGCGCGTGATCTCGTAATTCATTGGAGCGTATCTATGAGCAGAGACAATGCTGGAATTTTGAACACATGACACATAAAGAACAGAGGCGTTTGTAGATGAACTTTTCTCAACAACAGGTGAGCACACAGCAAGAGATTGCACCGAACCGTGTTCTTGCATTCAGCGATGGGGTATTCGCCTTTGCCATTACCTTGTTAATCCTGAACATCCATGTGCCACTCCCACAGGAGTTACTCACTACGAAAAAGAGTCTCCTCGATGCGTTGGGCGAACAGTGGCCGACCTATCTCAGTTTTCTTTTGAGCTTTCTCATCGTTGGGATTGTGTGGGGAAACCATCACACGATGTTCAGCTACATCAAACGCTCAAACCATGCCTTAGTAGTCCTCAACCTGCTCCTGCTTCTCAGTATTGTCGTTCTCCCCTTCATAGCTGCACTCCTTGCTCTCTACATAGGGACACCAGAGCAGCAAACTGCCGTTCTCATCTACAGTGGAGTTTGGGCAATAGGGGGATTTTTCTATAACATGCTATGGTGGTACTCTTCGTGGAACCATCGTCTCCTGGACAAAGACCTTCCTCTGGAAACGGTGCGCAGGCTCACACGACGCTATCTCTTTGGACCTCTGTTCTATATGCTTGCCTTTGGATTGTCTTTTTTCTGGAATGGAACACTTGGCTTAGGTCTTTGTATTCTTCTGGCCCTCGCGTACCTGCTCCCAACAGTTGCGGACCGTGTGCGTAGTTAAACAGAAATTAGTACCCCTTGCGGGGTATACATAGCTACTGATATAATCGGGCTATGCAGAACGATACTATTGCTGCGATCGCTACACCGCCTGGCGCCGGTGGCATTGGTGTGGTACGTGTGAGCGGGGACGATGCCTTCTCCACAGTATTGCCCATCTTCCGACAACGCGGTGGGTACAGCGCGCTTCCTCCATCCCATATGCTCACCTATGGGCATATCGTTGATCCGGTCACCCAGGAGGTGCTGGACGAGGTGCTAGCAGCCTTTATGTACACCCCGCACACCTACACGCGCGAGAACGTTGTGGAGATCCAGGGACACGGCGGCCCCCTGGTGCTCCAGCGTATCCTGCGCCTGGTCCTGGCCCAGGGAGCGCGCATGGCGCACCCTGGTGAATTCACGCTGCGCGCCTATCTCAACGGGCGGCTTGACCTGGCCCAGGCCGAGGCGGTGATGGACCTGATCAGCGCGCAGACAGAGACGGGACAGCGCTTAGCGATGCAGCAACTGCGGGGACGTGTCTCCGCGCAGGTACAGGAAGCCCGGCATAGCATTCTTGGCGTCCTGGCGCGCATCGAAGCGAGCATCGATTTTCCCGAAGAGGATGTGCCAACGCCACAGCCCGACACACTCGGTCCCCTGATCGTCATGGCACAGCGACAGTTGCACGCTCTGCTCTCAGGCTTCGATCAGGGGCGACTCTACCGGCAGGGCCTGCGCACCACCATCATCGGGCGTCCCAATGTCGGCAAATCCAGCCTGCTCAATGCCCTGTTGCGCAGCGAACGGGCCATCGTCACACCCATCGCGGGGACGACGCGCGACACCGTGGAGGAGGTTGCGAACCTGCACGGCATGCCACTCCACCTGATCGATACCGCCGGGATCACGCCCACCGACGATCCCATCGAGCAGATAGGCGTCCAGCGTAGCCGCGCAGCCGCCGAAAGCGCCGACATCGTGCTGCTGGTCTTTGACGGTTCGCAGGACCTGGCGGAGCAGGACCGGCGCATTTCGCAGGAGCTACGGGCCATGGGGTTTGGTAGAGAAGGCAACGAACAAGCCAACGATTATGAAACTAATCGTAGCAGCCGACCCGTGATTACTGTTATGAACAAGTCGGACTGCGCACAGCGCCTGCGAAGCGCTGAGGTGCAGGTGCTGTGGCCCGGCGCGCCGCTCGTCACGACATCGACGCTTACCGGGGCCGGTTTAGCCGAACTTGAAGAGGCCATTGCCCAAGTGGCGCTGGGTGATAGCGCACTGACCGGTGAAAGCGTGCTTATCACCAATGCGCGGCATCAAGAGGCCCTGCGGCGCGCGGCCGAGCACCTGCGGGCCTCGCTGACAACGCTCGCAGAGGGCCTGCCATTGGATTTTATCTCTATCGATCTGCATGCCGCATATACTATACTTGGTGAAATTACCGGGGAGACCGCCAGCGAAGACCTGCTAGAACGTATCTTCAGCGAGTTTTGTATCGGAAAATAGTCCCCTGGCGTGGGTTGAGGGGACATCCATAGTATAAAAATGGGCAGTATAATTTTGCCTGTTAAAGGGACGATCATGCTACTAAATACACCAAAAAAGAACCTGTTGCTTATACTTGTGGTGGCGCTGGTTGGGAGTAGTGTGCTGGTGGCATTTGCATACCATATGGCGGTCATGGCATCGTCAACAAGCGCGTTTGTGCAGCCGACCACTCCTGCCACATCCGCCCCTACGAGGCCGCGCCTGGTTGGTAGCGCGACGACGGCAGCGACACCAACACCAACGGTGGGCGTAACACCTACTGCGGCACCGGTACAGCCGGCATCGGTGCTTGGCATACAGGGTAACTTCCCAATCTTCGCCGGCACTGGCGTGCAATGGGTGCGCATCGCATATCATACCTGCCATGGAGGAAGCTCGGACAGCGTGGCCCTCAAAAATACCGTCACGCGCTATCACACTCTGGGGCTACACGTTCTTATGACCATGTGCCAGGTCATCGGTAGCAAGCTTTTCAATACCCAGCCATTCAGCGATATAGGGCAGGCTGGACCGGACGCGGTGCAGTGTGGCAACGAACAAATGAAGTATGACCCGCCAGCCATCGCCTTTGTCACACCGGCACACTTTGCCAAATTCTTCGATCTCTGCCAAAGCACGGTCCACATCCTGGACCCCGGCATTCCGGTGATCCTTGGCTCCCTTGACCCGGTTGTAGCGACCATTGACTACCAGCGACTGGCATATCAGGTGCAGTACCTGGACTCCACGGAGTATGCCATGAACACCTCGGTCCATCCCAATGGTCACTGGAGCTGGCGCTCCCAGATCGTGGGCCTGATCGATAGCTGGCATAATGGCTACCCTGGCACGTATGTCAACAATCTGTTGGCCCAGTTTAGCTACTGGTCGCAGCAAATGCATTACGATCTGTATAAAGGGGATCTGGGCCACCATATGTGGGTAGTGGAAGGAACCGGCTGCTTTAAGGGCTGCGGCATCAATGCATATGATAGCCGGGAGGTTGCCCTGGCTCATATATTTACGCTCATTATAGATGTACAAACAACGAAGCGCTTCAAGGTGCCTTTCTTCTACTTTAGCGGGAATGATTTTGTCCAGACAGGCGTCTACTGGCCTATTGGCATTCTGGATATTCATAACCATCCCAAGCCTCTGCGCCAGGATTTGGGCATGGGCAGTGTGGCTCTCACGCTCTCCTGCGCCAGCGGCAAAGTGCGTGTCGTCGATCAAATGCACTTGCTGGGAGAAATGTATAACGGCTGCACACTACCAGATAATTATCGCAGTATCCTGATGAGTTAAGCAACGGCAGGCACCTTCGTCTATCGTAGGGGTCCGACCAGAAATCATGCGACTCAAGGGGCGAGACCGTGTGGCTCAGTTCACCATTTGGGAGGAGCGCAACCTTCCTACACATGTGCGCTCCTCTCTTCACCTCACCTCGAACGCCAGCCGGAAGACACCAGCTTTCCTTCTTCCTCTACACAATCGAGACAGGCATCGGGACAAAACCGGGACCATGCCTCATGACAACGGGACACGACATCTCTTACACTGGTTGCAGATACACAGGACAGCAGGCCGTCCTTCCTTACCGAGCCTGTCTCATTTTCGTAGAAAGGGAACAACCATGGTCTCGCTGAGGATTTTCGGCACTCCAGTCAAGGTAAAGCTAACGGTCCTGGTCCCCATCGTTGCTCTTTGGGCAGGCGTTACCTGGTTGGGGTTCTCTTGGCATCCAGAACGTGGATTCTGGCAAGGTGTCCTCATTGGATTTGTCACAGTCATTCTTCTCATGCCTGCGGACTTTGGACATGCTCTCGCCCACATTTTCAGCGCTCGCTATGCAGGGGCACCAATGGACGAAATACTGATATCAGCGGATATGCCACGAACCCTCTATTGGAACAATGAGGTTTCACCGGATGTCCATCGGATACGCGCATTAGGTGGTCCCATTTTCAACGCGGTAGGATTGCTCCTGAGCGCAGGGGTCTATGCAGTCGCATCA
>JBDTHH010000561.1:0-15672 GCA_039937055.1 Ktedonobacteraceae bacterium
CGCCCGTCGTTGATCACCACCTTCACGCGGGGGTTACTGTAGGGATGGTCTGGATTCAGGCGTGCGCCCAGTTGCTGGATCGTTGGATCGATCTCCACCGCCGTCACCGACTTCACGCCCAGGGCCAGCGCCGTCGCCACATCGGACCCACTGCCAGCGCCCAGGATCAGCGCGTGTTGGAACGTATTGCCAGGGAAGAGCTGGTACACGCGCCGGTAGAAAGCCTCCTTGGTCTGCCAGGGCTTCATCGACTGGTGACCCCCGGCATTATTCACATCGACGAGATACCCACTCGGCTTGATAGGATGGAGCAGGATCTTGTAGTACGGCGACCAGTAGGTATTGTTCTGGAGCAGGCCGACGACGACCAGGCTCACCAGGAACATCGTGGCCGTGGCTACCACCGTTTTTTTGCTGCTCAGCAGCAGGATCAGCAGCGCCAGGATGCCGAACCACACCAGCGGCGGCAGGGCGAAGTAGGCAATGATAGAGAAACAGGCGATGCCTACCAGGCTGCCGATGATGTCGAACGTGTACGAGGTCAGCGGCTGAACCTGCATAAACAACTGACCGAACGCGCGGGACAGGGGAATGAAGCAGATCACCACCATCCCGAAGATGATGGGCAGGACTATGAAGTTTTCCGTGCTGGCCTGGAGTTCACCGGCACCATAGTAGAGCACCTCGGTTGAACTGATGCGCAGCTCGAAGCGATTTACTCCGACGACGATGGCCATCAGCACGACCAGCAGTGGAAAGGGCGGAAACCAGAACCGCTGGCGGCGCGCTGTCAGCATACCCAGGCCGATGCCCAGGAACGAGGCGAGCAGGAGGAAATTGTTGAAATAACTCAAGTAGCGCACATACGATGGAATCCAGCGGATGCAGAGCAACTCGAAGAAGAGCATCGCAAAGGAGACCAGGAAGATGCGCGCGCGAGGACTGCTGATAAAGGGTTGCTTGGGCGAGTCGGCGCGTAGCCATGACCAGAGCCAGGGATACCGGGACCATGTGGTGGCAACTGCTTGACGCACTGAGAACCTCCTTAAGAATCCGGCGTTAGGTATTGAGTGGAAACAACAGCGTTGAAATGTGCTCTCAATAACTTTCTCACATATCGCGGGTAATATGCAACCTTAATGGAGGTTTCTTCTGACATGGGCTCACCATCGAGCAGAGGATAGCCCCCCAATGGCTGCTCTCAGCGTGCGCGTTTGCTGCCTCTGCCTTTGTCCCTTCCAGAACGATGTGGTAATACGAGAGATTGTTGGTCATCATGCACCTCCACCTGCGAGTGAATAGCTATTGTTTGTCCCATGATGCACGGCATCACGGGTGTGAGCTTACATACATATTCATTGACCATAGTATGCCTGTGCGGGAGAAGCGTTTGAATAGCATTCACTTATCATTCACCAGGCGAGTTTTGGGATGCATGAATTTTTCAGACAGGCTCATACTTGTTGTGTTATAATAGCGAAGCAACCGTGCCCCGCCTCGCTACATTGTGGGTCATAGAAGCTGTTGAGGAGGCCTGAATAGCGTTGAATCGCCTCCATCATGGACCTTTAGAAATTGGAGGACGCCGCGTCATGATATTCGATAGAAAGCGAAGACCTTCGCTCCCGATTATGCCCATCATCTGTGGTTTTTTTCTCGCTCTGTTGCTGGTTGCCTGCGGTGGTGGCAGTGATAATGCGGCTGCTACGCCGGCCGTATCCACTCCTCCTCCAGCTCAGCCAACATCGGCCCCGGCCTCAAATCTGGCTACCTATAGAGGCGATGGCTATTCGATTGGCTATCCTAAGGGCTGGAAGATCGATAAGAGCCAGTCCGGGTTCATTACCTTCTCCGATCCGCAGGGGATCGCCTACCTGACCGTCCATGTGATGGAGAACCCCGGCGGCTTCATCTCGCCCTCCAACCAGGTTGATGCGGGCCTGCAACTGTTTCAGTCGCGTACATCGGGCAACTATCATCGACTCAGTGTAGCCTCAACGACCAGCACTGGCGGTGAGACCTGGAACCAGGGAGCTGCTACAGGCAATCTCGATGTCAAAGGCCAGACGGCGCCCGTACCGGTAAAAGTTGTGGTCATCGCCGATAACCATCCAGCCAATGCCCAGAACTCTCGCGGTTTCTCCATAGCATATGCCACGGCCGATCAGGTTTTTGACCTGGCCAACGAGGGAGAGTTCCAGCCGATGCTACAATCGTTCAGGTTTGCCTAGCCAGGCTTTTTCACATCCTCCAGCAGCACATGTGTAATACCTTCCTGATAAGCCCAACGGCCCTGCTCTTGCATGATTGTGATCAGGGGTGCGAAGACATCAGGGAGGGTAGCCAGCGCGGCCAGGTCCGCTGCGCTGGCGGTGGCGCCTTCGGCGTGGATGGCCAGCAGGTAGGAGTCGGGGTCAAAGTGCCAGGGATGGTAGCGTCCCGGATAGCGCGCTAGCAGGCTCGCGGCGATCTGCAAGCCTGCCAGATCGAAGTCGCCGCTGTAGTGCAGGCGGTTGGCTGGCGACTGGGCTATGAGCAGATCGAGCAGGATGAGCGCGGCAGCGCTGGGCCAGCCCGAGGTGCAGATCAAGGTCGGGAGCGTCGGTGCCAGCCCGTTGCTGGTATGTGCCTGGTATGCTCCCGGATTGTCGTCCTGACTCAGTCCCGCGATAACCTCCTCGAACACCTGCGGATTCTCGAAGATGTAGATGGCGTTGCTGGCGGGTTGCGCGCTTTGCCAGGCCAGCACCTGGCGTAGGGGGAGCAGCAGCACGCGTATACCGGCGGCCTCCGCTAACGGGTCGGGTAGCCCTGACAGGTATGTTGCGCTCGCCAGATTGAAGACCGCCACGCTCGACGACAGCGTGTCGACGAGCAACCTGGCGTAGGCATAGAGACGCAGAGCCTGCGCTCGATCTTGAGGGGTAGTGGCAGCAGGCAGTGCCGCCTCGTCTTGCGCGAGGTCACCCAGAGCCAGCAGGAAGAGGCGCCCGGCGGCGTGGTCGGGATCGAGCATGTGCGGGTCCCCGCTGGTGCGCTGGGCAAACAGGGCCAGGCGTTCGTGTGTGCCGGGCGCAGGTAACTGGTTCAGCGCGCTGGCAATGTAGCGCGCGAGGTCGAGCTGGCGCGCCTGCTCTGCGCCTGACTCGTTTTTAGAGCGCGTGAAGAGCCAGTCCCGCCCATGCGCGCCCTGCTGCAACCAGCGCCGGCCACGCGATGTTTCGGGCAGCTCCGTGGCGATAGCATTCAGATCTGCTCGAAAGCGCTCCTGGTGGAGAGCATGCGCGGCCTGTTGCTCCTGACGCGTCACCAGGGGCCTGTCGGGGAAGAAGGCGCTGAGCAGGTCGGGCAGCGTGCAGGCAAAGCGACTGCGCAGGAGCGCGGCCTCGAAAGCTGCCAGCTTCACTTTCAGGTCGCCCTCGTGTTGTACCGGGCGTCCCAGCAGGCTGGCGATTTCCCGCCGCTCGCCCGGTGTACTGTTCTCCAGCACGACCAGGCCACCTACGCGCCCCAACTGGATGTAGCGCGCGCGCAGTTTCTCCAGCAGGCGCGCGAGTCCGGCCTGCCTGAAGAACGCCACGGCTCGCTGCACATCCGGGGCGGCATCTCTAGCGTCCATCGTGGTCGTTCTGCTCTCCTGATTGACTCTCCTGGGTGGTCTGGTTGCCGCTCCAGAAGGACGCCGAGGCGGTAGCGACCGGCGAGCCCTTCTCGTGCAGCATCAGGTAGCGTGCGCTGACTGGTATGCGCGAGCCAGTGGCATCGATGCGCGGCCCTGTCATGATCCACTGGAAGTCCTGCGAGGCGAGGAACTCCATGATGCGCAGCGTGTTGGCGCTACTGGCTTTATCAAAGGCTTCGTCGAGCGCGAGCAGCCGGGGCGCGCCGGGAGCCGCGCTCTTGTAGAGGGCGGCCAGGGCGGCGAAGAGCGGTACGTAGAGCGCAAACAACTGCTCGGCCCCGCTGCGTGTGCCCGCTACACGGTCGGTCAGGCGCTGGCGCTGGCCTCCCGTCGGCGTTACATAGATATCGAAGTGGAACCACTCGCGGTAGTCGAAGATCAGTTCTAGGGCCTCCATGAAATTCAGCGTCGGGTCCTCTTTCTGGCGCACACGCACGGCGTTAATCTCCTGTTTGAAGGCATCCATCAGGGTCGACGACTCCTGAGAGGTCAGGGTCTGCGATGGCTTGCGCAGGAGTTTGTAGTGGAGCGCGAGGTGGCTGCCCAGCTTCGTCGGATCAAAGTCGGACGCCGGCTTCCACTCAAGCAGGTAGTGCTCTCCGATCATCGGCAGGCCGCTCAACACCTTGTTGATCTGCTGGACCCACTCCTCCGCTTCAAAGATATGCGTGCGTATGGCCTCGGCCATCTCTTGTAGCAAGAAATCCTCGAACAGCTCGCGCTCTTCCCGCCCCAGCAGGTCGCGCTGCATCCCGATCTTCTCGGCCAGGATCTCAAGCAGGACAAACGGGCTGCTCCTGTTCTCCTTCAGGAAAAGAATGCGCCCCTGGTCATCCAGGTCGGGGCCGTAGTCATGCAAAACATGGCTCTCCTGGTTAAACACCCTGGTGAGGACATTGTGAGCGACATGCCATGCATTCTCCAGTTGCTCCTTGCGCACCGTTACGTCGCTGGCGTGCAGGGTCTCGCCCAGGATCTTCTGGGCCGCGCCGTTGTAGTCCCCGCTACGGGTCAATTGGGAGGCCTGCGCCAGTTGCGCCATGGCGTATGACGCCAGCAGGTCACTAAAGTGCGTCTGTTTATCGACGCGAACCTGCCTGACGCGCGCCAGGTTATCCTCAGCCTCGGCGAGGCGCTCGGCCATGTTGCGCGCGCGCTCTTCGGTACGCGCCTGCTTATCGATGGCGTCGTTCAACTCCAGTGAGAGCGACTCGCTGCGCTCCCGCAACGTGCGCAGTCGCTCGCTCAATTCAGCCACGTTTTGCAGTTCGGCCATGCGTTGGAGTTCCGCCAGTTCCGCCTGGGCCTGGAGTACCTGGCTGCGGGACTGCTCGCAGAGCGCGGCGACACGCTCAGCCTCCGTTCTGGCATCCTCAAGTGCTAGCAGCATATTCTGGTAATCCTTCCAGGTCTCCACGCTACTTTCCAGTTGGCGTTGCAGCGACCTGACCTGGTTTTCGAGCGTGACCATCGCCATGATGGCCTCTTTGACGCGCTCTTTGCCGCTGGCGAACGCCGGGGTCTCCACGCATTCCCGCTCCAGGCGGATGTTGAGCGTGTTCAGACTCTGCCGCACCTCCTGGGTCTTGCGGTGCGCCTGCTGGTACCTGCTGCGGGCAGCGCTCAGAGTTTTCTGCGCGTAGAGCAGTTCGGCATGGCGCTGCTCCAGTCCGCTGTCAGGGAGAAACTTGCGCAGGCGTGTGCGTTCCTGCTGTAGCCGGGTGCGTTGCTGGATCGCGCCTGCGATCTGCTCCGCCAGGAGCCGCAGTTCCTCAGCCAGGGCGGCGCGTTTCTCGTTGAGGGCATCTAGTTCTTGCTGCCGCACACGCAGGCGATTGGCTTTCCCGATCAAGCCCGTGGCCGCCCCTGTCCCTGCCTGCCCGCTGAGCAGCCCATGTCTCCACGAGCCATCCTCGTCGAGCATGATGCGAGGACCGGTGATGCTGTTTTCGGCAGACACGTGGCGCATAGTGTTGTGGGAGCCGATGGCCGGCAGCACAGTTCTCGTAATGGCTTCCCAGTCGGAGTCGCCGCTCTGCGGGTAGTCGTGCGCGGCTGGATCGTAGCGCAACCATGGCTGGATCGTTTCATTGTCGTCCAGTTGTTGCACCTGTGCCACGTCCAGGCGGCAGTCGCTTAGACCTTCGGCGACCAGCAAGGCATCGGCGAAGGCGACCTGTGCCGGCGCGACGACCAGGGCATCGAGCAGGCCCGCGTCTTCCAGCATGCGCTCGATGCGCCCGGCCTGCTCGCTGTCAATGCCGGGGGCGAAGTCGATGAGGGCGTAGAGCGGGAGAGCCGGGATGCCGCGCTCGGCCAATGTCGCGCGCGCTTTATTTCGACGCTGGCTGCGCTGGGGAGCAATCTCGGGCTCCGCCTGTTTTTGCTGGTATAGGTGCTCAATCTCGGCGATCTCGTGTGTCTTGCTGCCAGTGCTCTGCTGGAGCGCCTCAAGCTCATCTTGCAAGCGAGCCTCGGCGCCTCCCAGCTCCTGGTCGAGCGCATCGATGGCCTGGCGGTAAGAGCCGATGGCGCTGGCGAAGCGCTGGATCAGGCCCTCAATCCGCGCTTCGTCTTCCAGGGAGGTATCCTCTGCCAGCCCTTCCGTGGCGGGAGCTTCGAGCGCGCGGGGGCTGTTGGCGACGAACTCGCTGTGGGCTATGAGTTCGTTGAGCGCCTGGAGTAGCGCCTGCTGGGCGGTATATGTGCGATCCTGCGCGCTCTGAAAGCCATTGCGCGCCTCGTCCAGCTCGCTGAAGCGCGTGTTTTCGAGTGCGCGCGCGTGCTGTACCTCGGCATCCAGTTTCTCTCGCCGCGAGTGGACTTCCTCAAGCGCGTGCAGCCACTTGAGGCGCTCTCGCGCTTGCGCGCTCCCCAGCAGGTGGACCGGGGGCGCTTCTGGCATAGATGGGCTATCCAGGGTCATGGTGCTGACCCGTTCCAGGGCGGTGCGTAGCTGAAGGGCGGCCACATTCCACAGCGCCTCCTGCTCTGCGGTCTCGGCGAGGGCGCGCAGTTGCTCCTCGTTGGTCTGCTGCACCCTGGAGAAGCTCGCCTGGAGGCGTTTCATCTCCTGTTCGTGTGTACTGATTGAGCGGCGCGCAACTAGCAGGCTCTGCTCCTGGCCCCGTGCCTGCTCTGTCGTCTCCTTGACACGTGTGCGCGTGCGCGTCAATCTCTCAGCTACCTGTAGCCCCTCGCTGCCTTCCAGCGCCTTGATCTGCCCGCTGACCTGCTGGCCCTCGACGACCAGATCCTGGCGGCGCGCGAGTGCCCTGCTGTGTTCATCCTCGGCATTGTGCAGTTCCTTGCGCAATCGGTTGGCCTGGCTCTGAACGCCGTTCTCCGCCAGTTGCGCGCCGGTGTAGTCGCAGGCCGCCAGTTTGGCTTCGGCCAATGTCAGGCTCTGCTGCACCTGGTGCAGGCGTTGACAGGAGTTGAAGGCCTCCTGAATGTGGTCGATCTCGCTCTGGATGGCATCGATACGTTCGATGGTGCCGGTGACGCGCTGTGTTGTCTCGCCGGGGATCTTACGCAGCGACTGCTTGAGGTGTTCGTGGACGCGCGAGAAGCTCAGCTCGCTGCTCAGATTCGGGCGGCGCAGGATCAGAAGCAGGTCAATGAGCTTGCGAAAATCCTTGACTTCCGTGAAGCCGAACAGGGAGCGGGCCACCTGCCGCTCATACTCGTCCTGGGTCTCGCAGACGATACCATGCCCCTCTAGCATCTGCTTGAAGCGCGTCTGGTCGGAGGCGCGCCGCTCCCTGTTGGCGCCGTTGCCCGACTCTGAGACGGTGGGGATATCGTAACCCAGTCGCGAGCCATCGGTAATCAGGAAACGCATGGCGCGGATGTGATTGCTGGCGTTCACGTTGCCGGCCAGGCTGATACCGATGGTGAGGAAACGGGCCTTCTCGCGCTCGCCCTTTTCCCACACCTGGCGCAGTTCTGCGGTGAAAGGAGGTTGATCGGGATGGCACCACTCGAATTCCAGGGCGATATACGAAGTGCGGCGTTCGTAGTTAAAGGGCGTCGCCGATTTGTCGCTGCCCAGCACGTAGTACTCGATATGCCGCTCGCGACCGCCGAAGGTATCGAGCCGGTTGGGGTGCAGGTCGCCGTCGAGAGCCAGGGGGAGAGCCGCCGTCAGCACCGTTGATTTGCCGCTGGCGTTCTCGCCGGCCAGGAAGAGCCTGCCGTGCGGGATCTCTAATTCTTGCTGGCCATAGAGCCAGAAGTTTGTCAGGATGATGCGCCGCAGGCGATAGCCCTGTGGACCGCCCGCCTGTGCCTGCAATAGTTCAACCTGCTGGATCAGGGCCTCCGCCGCCGATCCACGCCAGGTGATAAGATTCTCAAATGCTCGCTGCATGTGCTCTTCCCCTACGGATTTGTCGCCTGTTGTCCTTCTATTCTATGATTTTGTCCACTCGATAGCCAGCGGCTCGGCGCTGCCCTTCGCTGCGCGCTTGCTCCGGCTGCGCACCGTCGATTTAACTTCCTGTCCTGCTTCGCTATATGTGACGGCGTAGCGTGCGGTCGTAGGGAGCACCAGGACGTTCCCGGCGGCATCGGGACCGCGCAGCAGGCCGATCTGGCGCATCTTTTCGTAGACCTCGTTGAGCAGCGCGGTCGAACTCTTGTCGCGCGCAGTGCTGCCCCAGTTGTGGCCGTAGCGTTCGCGGATATGGTAGAAGAGGTCCGTTATCTCCTCGGTGGCAACGCGCAGGCAGCCATAGTAGTCTGGCGGTCCCCATTCGCCTGACGCTACCTGCTGGCGGATGCTGCCGGAGAGCAGCATCACCGCCTGGTCCACCGCGCCGGTCGTAGAGAGCGTTGAGACAGGGCCCGTCGCTGTGCCGCTGCCGCGTACAATGCAGGCATAGTCGCGATTGATATCCAGCGACCAGCCGAAGGTATCGAGCAGTTCGTTGGCGATCTGTTCAGAATGCTGCTTGAGGGCCGCGAAGGCCTGGGGGTCGTCGTACCTCAGCAGGACGGGTCCGGTCAGCAGCGTGCGCCACGCGCGTGCGAGCGGGGATACGCTGCCAGTCTCGTCCACCAATAAAGCTGGCTCCAGGGCCTGAGTTCTATCGTTGATGCGAGGGGCCGCGGCCAGCACATCTTCCAGGTTGAGCGAGGAGACCAGCGCGTGGATGACATCGCTGAACTCGTAGAGCACATCGGCCTCGTGCGTCTGCTCGACCCACTCCCTGGTCTGGCCATCGACCAGTTGCAGGCCGCCCAGATCTTCCAGGTATTGGAGGGCGCGCCTGATGCTGTAGCGGTCGGGCAGCTTGCGGAAATCGAGCTTCTCCGCCTCGCCCATCGCGTTCGCCGATTGCTCCTGGATCTGCTCCGCCAGTTGTGAGAGCAGGAACTGCTGATCGCTGCCACGGCCGCTGAGCTGGCGGTTCTCGGCGTACCACAGAATCCAGGTCAGGCAGGCCAGGTCGCGCGGGTCCTTCCAGTTCGCGTGGATGTAGCCCGACGTGATAGCGCTGGGGTGCCGCGCCAGGCGCACGGCGCTGTTCCCGCGCTGGATATGCCAGCCGGTGTGCCTCTCGTGCCAATCCTGCAAGTCGCGATAGTGGTATTTGACCAGGCGAAACAGCTCGCTCTCCCCGGCTGGGATCACTTCTCTTTCCATCAGCGCCACGTGTGCCTTCATCATATCGCTCCTGGCCGAGCGCCGGCGCGATGCCGTGAGCATGTCGCTCACGGCGCTGGCCGGCCGTGTGTCACCGGCATCATCAATGGCGATATCCGGCGCCTGTATCTCGATCTCTTCGTATGTTTCGTCGTCCATTAGTTGCTGCTATCTCCGTTCTTGCCCGCCATAACCTGGTCCTGGAGTTGCAAGCGGTAGCGTTGCAGGAGCAACACGCCATCGCATGCTGGCAGGTGGGTGTAGGTCTCCTCGTCGGGGTTGAGCAGGACAACGATGGAGCCGTTGGGAGCATGGTACTGGTGGGAGGGATCGCTCAGGCAGTTGTCGATCACTTCTACCAGGAGCGTGCGGTCTTCCGGCGTGATGTGTTCGATGGTGCCGAGATCGACATAGGCGTCGCGAAAGATCGTCGCGAAGCGCTGGCGCTGCTCCTGAAGCCGGTCTTCCTGCTGCGCCAGCAGCGCGCGGATCTCCTCCTGGTGGTCCGCCATCGGCTCTTCAAGCGAGCGCTCACCGCGATTGCTGCGGCTGACGGGTCGCAACTGGAGCAGGACGGTCGGCGGCTCGTGCCAGGCGTCCAACTCTCCGGCCTCCTGGGCGGCGCTGGCGAGGCCGGCGAAGCTCTCCGGCAGGTGGATAGGCAGCGGATTGGCGAAGGCGATATCGAACAACTGCTGCGCGGCCTCGACATCCCTGGCCAGCAGCAGTTGCTGGGCCAGCAGGTGCAGGTTGACCGCGTAGTTGGCATTGGGACGCGCGGCCGTCGCCAGGGCGATGGCGCGGCGGACGACCTTCTCCACCTCGGCCAGGGCGTTGCGGCGGAAGGAATAGGCGTTTTTGCCCTCGGCGAACCAGTTTTCCAGCGCGGCCACCTGGTTCAGCGCCTCCCTGGTCAACTCGGCCTGTGTGCGCTTGAGTTCGCTGGTCAGGGTGGGCGGCTCAAGGTGTTCCGCGATCATCGTGACCAGCCGGTCTTTCTGGCCGCTGGCCGTCCAATCCTCCAGCAGCGTGAGTATATCGCGGCTGTATTGTGACAGGGCCTGCGCGAAGCTCTGCACATAGGTGACGACGGCCGTCTTGTGCGAGCGGTAGGCCTCAAGGTCGGAGCCGCTCTGCTGCGCCGCCTTGATCATCGTCGCGAGATACTGGGCGGCGTCGCGCGCCAGGGCGTTCCATACCTCGAAGGCGCTGCGCCACTCCTCGGCGATCTCGTTGCTGCGCTCGGAAGTGACCTCGACGGCAGGCAGCCGCAGCCACGCGTCGATCTGCTGGAGGGACTTCCAGAGGCGCGGAAGATCGCCCTGCCGCAGGGCGCCGCTGCGCGTGCTGGCTCGCGCCTGCTCGTCGAGAAACGTCTCAATCGCGATGCCCTCTGGTGTGGCCTGGTAGAGCAGCGCGGGCGCCAGGAAGCTGGCGATGGAGGTGGCGCGACTGGAGTCGTAGATGGTTGTGAGGTTTCCCCAGTCCTTGAGCGCCTTCAGGTCGGCCTGGCACTTGTCAAGAGTGTATTCGGGATCGAAGCCCTGCCGCACCGCATCAAGGATATCATGATCGGTGAGCTGGTAGCGATACTCCCGGTGACCCTGCAGGAAGGCGCGCATAATCGTGCGATACCAGCCGACGCGGTCGGAGGCCACCAGGTAGCTGAAAAGCTGGATGCGCCCGGTCAGGTTGAACGCGGAGACAGAGGAGCTGCCCTCGGAAGATGCATCCGCGCGCGTTGCGCCGTTTTCTCTCTCTATGACTTCTCGGTAAATGTTAATTGGGTTATCCGCTGAGTTTATCATCTATCCTGTGTGGGCACACTTCCCGCAACGACTTCTTGCCCACCTTCCCTCGACCACTATTATATCAACTATGAAATATTTGTCCAGCCAGCAGCTATTTGGCATTTGGGGCCCGAATCTGCGTAGGGGCGAGGCAAGCCATCGCCTTCGCAGAGGGGAGGTTTTTTTCAGAGCGCTTTCCACGGCGTCCATCTGGCCGAGAACGAGATGCATGAGGCGTAGGGGCGCCGTTTACAAGCCCGCCTGTTCGCCTACGGCATCACGATCTCGTAGGCGAACAGGCGGGCATGCCAACGGCGCCCCTACGCCTTCCATCCCACATGAACCGTGGAAAATGCTCCACAAAACCTCCCTCTGCGAAAAGCCATCGCCCCTACGCGGATTCGCCATTAGAGTATAGGCGGAATGCGAATATCGTATAAGAATGGGGCATTTGCCCCTCTTCTTTTGAGAGCGCCTGGTATATGCTTTAGACAGAACTAAGCGCTACTATTTACCTGGATATATCGTTTATATCATACCTATATTATTAGGTAGCGGATACGAAGGGACGTATGTGATGGTACAGATACCTATATCGCGCTGCGATTGCTGCGGCCTGGCCGTTGATCCAGGTGGGGGCGAAGATTGTCCTCGCTGCAAGTATCCAGTACGTTTGCCGAAAGAGGAACGTTTTTTAGCGGCCTCGATACATGATCTGCAGCGGGTGGTCGCCTACGGGGGAGCCAACCTCACGGTGGCCGGCCTGTTGGCGCGTTACCAGGCGCGTTTGCATGCCCTGCGCCAGCTTGCTGTGACATCCTCGCCCATGCCGGTAGTTAGCCAGCCTCAACCTGTGCAGTCTACGCCGCCCGCGAGCGAGATGATCGTGATGGATACACAGGGAAGTGCTCCTGCTGCGGTTCCTGTAGCCTTGCCTGTACCTGTACTCGCGAGCGAGACGCCTGGCACGGCGGAGATGGCGGCTTCCACTCCGCCTCCGCCTTCAGGGCCGCGTGAAAGTTTGCCGCGATCCATCTTTTCATGGGGGTCAGACCAGGCCATCACCATTGTCGGGCTGTTGGGGGCTTTTCTCATTCTGTTGGGCGCGCTCAGCTTTGTCTATAGCAGCGCGACTGGTCCACAGCCGGACCTCCTGGGAGCCTTTCTGATCGCCTTCTGCACACATGCGGCCTTCGGCGTTCTGGGGCTGATCGCCTATCGCTTCCCGATGTTCCGGCTCGTCGCGCGCATTTATACTGTCATCTATGCCCTCTTGCTCCCACTGGCAGGCTTCACAGCCTATAAACTGGTCGTGGACCAGTCTATCCATCTCTCGGTCCCGGCCCTGATCGCGATTGCCGCCATCTATGCCACTGTTGTCTATGGGTTGCTCGCTATCTACCTGCGGTCGCAGTCTTTTGGGTACCTGAGCGTGGTCGCCCTGGCGGTGACCGACCTGGCCATTGCACAGGTGTTCGGTCTGGCTTTCTGGTGGTGGCCCGCGATACTCATGTTGCTGGCGCTGGCCGCACTCGTCGTAGTGCCGCAGCCTGCTAGCAACACGCCCTCGCGTTTGAGGCAACTCTTCACTGGTCCCCTGATGGTGCTGCGCGATCCTGTGCGCGTCCTGATGTTTGTGATTGTGGGCGCGACTATCCTTAGTATCGGGTTGGGTATCGGGTTAAATTTCCTGTATTCTCTGTACCTGTCTGCTTCAATCATCGGCAGCGAAGTACGCTTCGCAGGCGCGTTCACGATGCTGGCTGTGTTGATCTGGACATACCTGTTTTTGTGGTTGACACAGCGCAAGCAAGCAGTCGTGGCCTATCAGTTCCTGGCCTGCATGCTGGCCTTCTGCTACGCTTTTCGCCTCGAACAGAGCGGCTATGTGCTGGCACTGACCGGCGTGGCGCTACTCTATCATAGCCTGAGTCGCTTTGCTTTCCGCCTGGTTCAGGCGTCTGGCATCCCTGCCCTGCTCCTGGATCAACTGGCCCTGTTGCTCGTGGCTATCGTCCCTTTCATTGCGACCTCTCTCTCTCTCTTGCCACTACAACTTCTCACCTTCAATATCACAGGGACCCTGCCTACGGAACTGGCCTTCTTCGTGGACTGGCGTGTGATCGCGGAACTTTGCTCTATCTGCCTGAGCTGCGTGCTTACACTGAGTATCGCGCTTGGCCGGGGGCACGTTCGTAGTGCGGCAGGGACACGACCCAATCGGTGGCCCTGGCTGCTCTTGCTCAGTGCTTTCCTGCTCAATTGGGCGTATGCCATGCTCGTCCTGAGCATCGGCGCAACACCTGTGTGGTGCTTCCTGGGTCTGGCGTTGCTGCTGGTGGCGAGCGCTGTCATCATGCGCCGCTCGCACGGTGCGTATTGGGCCGACCCTATCGATGCGATCGCGCTTGTCGAGATGGCCTTCACTCTGCTGCTCAGCCTGAGTCCGAACCTGGATCGTAGCGCGGCGTTTACGCTCTTCTTTGCGCTGCTCTCCTATGGCGTGTTACTCTACCAGCGGCGCCACCGGCCGCTTTTCTTGCCGTTTGGTTTTGCCCTACTTGCGCTCCCCATACTCTTGCTTGCCAACCATCTCCAGGGAGTCCTGCTCGCGGGAGTGCTGTTACCGCTTGCCGCTGTGGCTATTCATCACCTCTTCTCTGTCCGCTCGCCTGTATCCGATTCAAGTATAGCCATACCCCCCAAACTGGCGGTGATATGGGAATGGCCGTTGCTGGTGTTTGGGCTGCTGTGTGGTGCGCTGGTCTCTTACTATGATGTGACTTTCTCAACCAGCATCGTCCATACCTGGTTGGACCTGGCTTTACCGGCGGCGCTGGAGATTGCCGCTTTTGCGCTGGTCTGGTATGCGGCGTCCGCGCTGGCACGTGTCAAATGGTGGCTCCTGCCGGTCGTGGCCTTTGCCGCCGGGGCCTTGCTCATCCCCTCCAATCCTTTCTGGGTGCTGGCATGGGTGACGCCCATCATTGCCCTCCTGGGACTTGGCGTCAGTCGCATTACGGGCAGAGACGAGGGCTGGGAGTTCCCGCTGTATGTGGTAGCCCTGCTTGGAGCTGTGGTGACCGGCATTACCGGGTTCGCGCAGCAGCAGTTGCCGGCGGCGACCTGGGTGTTGCTGGCATTGGCCTTGCTGGCCTATATCATCGGCCTGGTGGAGGATTGGACACCTGGCCTATGGCTCGCGCCGGTTTTCGCCACCTGGTCTGTGATCTATTCGGGGCTGCAACATGATGTTTACCGCCTGCCGTTGATTGTGCTCATCTGCGCGATTGTGGGCGTACTTATCCGGTTGCTCGACCGTGTGATTCCACGGTTACAAGTGGTGAGCCAGCGCAAAGGTGGACTGCTCAGCTATGCCTTGCCGTTCTACGCGACCGCCCTGGCGGCGGCCGTAGTGACCGGCTTTTTTGGTACGCTCTCAAACGTAAATTATCCCTTCTTCGCGGCCATTCCCAGTATCCTGCTGCTCTATGCCTTGCTTGCCAATGGTGTAGCGCTTTTTGAGCGCCGCCCTGCCTGGTTGTGGCTTGTGGCCGGCCTTGCCGTCTGGGGCATACTGGCGGCTGTGCTGACAACCGCGTACTACGTGGCCGGGGTTGGGCTGGGCGCTGGTCTTCTGGGGCTGCTTGCCGGCAGGGTGATTCAGCGACCGTTGGGGAAGAGGGTTCCCTTAGCACCAACCTGGCAGTGGTTCGCAGTGTTTAGCTGGAGCTGGCCCTGGTACATGGTTGCCCTGCTGGCAGCACTGTTGAGTGGTCTCTGGTCCGCTACTGCTCCTGTCCAGCCTTTTAGCCACTTCAGCGTCTATGCTCTCTCCATGTTTGCCGTGCTCGCTGTCGTAATTATGCTGGTGGAGGGCATACCGGAAGTTGTGATATTGCCGGTCGCGCTGGCGGCGTGGGCTATCGGGTATGCCTCCCTGGCGAGAGAGCCGCTTGTGCTGGCTTACAGTGGCCTCTGCATCTTGACCTTTGCTTCCCAGTTTGTCTGGCAGGTGCGTTCTCCTCAAACACACTGGCTGCCTGCGGCACGTCTGCATCGCGTTCTGGGTCTGGGTGGTCAGGCGCTGGTGGTGCTGGTCGTGATCCTGCTAGGAGGACTCTCTGCCGCTGCTCAGCCCCTGGTTCACATTGGCGCTGGGACGTTGCTGGTGCTTGCGCTCCTGGTCGCATGGCAGGGACGGTTACAACCTGCTGCGCTCACGGGGCGCTGGTGGTACTACACTGCCGGGCTGCTCGCCGCGTTTGTGGTGTCCTGGGAGTGCCTGGCCTTCCACCTGACGGGTGCGAGCATTCTCACGCTGGCCCCCGCTTCTTACCTCATCGTGTTGGCGCCGTTCTTGATGCGCGCCGAATCCTCGCCGCTGGACCGGCAAATCGGACAGGCCGCTTCGATCCTGGGTGCTGGATTGCTGTTGCTCCCGACGCTCTGGTTGAGCTTCAGTGATGATAACCTGCCTCCCACCTTGCTCCTGGTGAGTGAGGCCCTGGCGTTGCTGTTCCTGGGGATGGTCATACGAGTACGCGTCT
>JBDTHH010000562.1:0-5924 GCA_039937055.1 Ktedonobacteraceae bacterium
TGACACGCGCGATACATCGCGCAGCTACGAAGGGCGGAACGCGGCTTGATGATATGATGGGCGCCATATCTCGCGGGCGTCATGTTCCAGCGCATTGGCAGTATTAGCGTATTGTTGCAAAAGACAATGCAGGTTATAATGGAAGCGGGTGATTTGTATATATAGTCTGGGGCAACTCTCAACACTCGAAAGGTAAGGCAAGCGATGCAAGACACACCGCGAGAACGGGAAGATACCTATATCTTTGATCCAGAAAGTGCTACAGAGATGGCGCGCTTGATGATGCAGGGCCAGCTTGTCACGCAGGGCATGGGCGGCATTCTTTCCGAGGATGAGCGCGCCTACCTCGTGGCACTGTGCGAGACAGCGGATAGGACCGAGGCGCCGCGTATCCTGGATATTGGTAGTGGTCCGGGCGGGTGGGTGCTGGATACCGCCTTCGAGTATCCTAGCGCGGAGGTCACCGGCATTGATGTCAGTAAGACCATGATCGGGTACGCGCGCGCGCAGGCCTGGTCACGCGGTCTGAAGAATGCCCGCTTCCAGGAAATGAATGTCTTGAATCCTCTGGAATTCCCCGATAATTATTTCGACTTCGTCAATGCGCGCTTCATGGTAGGGTTTGTACTCAGAGATGCCTGGCCCGCGCTGATACAAGAATTCTTCCGCGTCACACGCCCCGGCGGCCGTGTGTGCCTGACCGAGTTTGAAAGATTCGGCATGTCAAATAGCGCCGCCTATGAGCAGATCATGGCATGGGCCGGGCAGGCTTCTACGCGTCTGGGGTATGGCTTCTCGCCTGACGAAGGCAAGGATAGCCATATCACCTTGCAGTTGAGCCGCTTCTTGCGTGCTGCCGGCTATCAACAGATCCAGCTTCAACCCCATGTACTGGACTTCTCCAGCGGCGCCGAGTTGCATAGCTTGCAGTATCAAAATTTCATGGTGATCGCCAGCATGGGGGCGCCCCTGATCCCCCGCTTAGGCCTGATAACCGTGGAGGAGTTCGACAAGGCCTACAATGTGGCCCTGGCGGACATGCTCAGCGACGACTTTCTGGGTCTCTGGTACCTGCTCAGCGCGCGTGGCAAGAAGCTGGCATTCGCGTAGGGGACCAGGGCGCCGCTGGTCTGCGCCCCGGTCCCTATGCGAATGCGGGAATGCCCGTTGGGGAGACATGACACTGGCGGGCATCATGTCTCCCCAACGGGCATGAACTAGCAGGAGGGAGAGTAGGTTGTGAAGGTGCCCAGGTAGGTATATTGACGGTGGAAGCCAATCGCGGGCCTCTGGCGGGCGAACCAGGAGAAGTAGGCCTCGTCCTGTAGATGGTAGCCATTGACGGTGAAGACGACGCCCACCAGGGGATCGCCGACTTCGAGCAGGTTTGTGCAGCCGTATTGTGGCTCTGACGGCACGCTCCATGGTGGCACGGCGTTGGAGACGAAGGGATCGTTGTACCACTCGGAGACTTCGTGGCTCAGGGCATTGACATCCTCGATCGGCACGCTGAAGATACCAGGATCGTTGTAGGAGGCCCATATGTAGGTCTGTAAGCCAGCAGAATTGGTCACGGCATTATGGTAACCGATAATGCAGCAGTTGCTGGGATCGCCCTGGTACAGGAAGACGTTGTAGGTCAGGAAAACCGGCAGTATATTTGTCGTGAAGTGGTGTGAAGTCAGCAGCGGCTGAATATGGGCATCAAACCAGTTCAAATCTATCACGCCGATCGGGGTACCGCCGCTGTTCTGGGTGCTGCCATAGGCTGCCGGGACGGTGATATTCACGGTCGGAGTGACGGTGGGCGCGCCCAACAACACATGGTAGAAACTCGGATGCCACGAGACGTACTTCCAGAATTCCGCGCGCTGGATAGCATCACCGTACTGGGACGTACCAACGCTGAATGACGCGCGCTGGAAAATCGGGGATGCTTTGGTACTCGCCACCTTCTGTGTGCCATCGAACGTGCGGCCACCAGAGAAGGTCACCTTGAGCGGCACAATGCTCGTCGGGACCGTTGTAGTGGCCGTCGAATTCGTGGGATTCGTGCCGACCATGCTATAGGTGTAGTGTGTGCCACCTGAGGTGAATGACGAAGACCAATACGGTAAGCGTGTTGTTGCCGCCCTGGCAGCGGTGTCGGAAGCCCGGTTCGCGAAGTGGAAGAAGCGCGGCTGAGCATGGAATTTCACACCTGCCGCATGGGTGCCTGTAGTGAGAGAGAGGCTCAGACCCAGGGTCATGGTCAACACCATCACCACGGCGATCAGGGGGACAAACAATTTTACAGAGAACGTAGGAGAGGTCAATAGTATTTCCTTTCATGAAACGGTGTACTTACTAGTACTATTACCCGTTTACAGGTAATATGCGTGAAGCAGAGTTTCTGTTCACGCCCAACATACCATCAAGGTATCCTATAATTCATTGTAAGTTGGCAGCCAAAAAAGCAGTTCCCCGACGCTTGGATAGCGTCGGGGAACTGCTTTCCTATAGACGTCTAAGGAGAGATGAGATCAGGCATGTGGCATGCAGGGGTTAGGCCGGATGCCACCGCTGGCCAGGCCATAGAACCAGGCGAGATCGGGTGTGCCATATTGCAGGTCGCGCCCAAAGTCGTTAATGGTCTTGCCCCGGATATCGTTGCCGAAAGTCAGCGCGCAGGAATTCCCGCGCCCCGACTGCGCATAGAACGGGTAGAAGACCGCTCCTGGCGGGGGTACTGTGCAGCCGGCACCGGTGGAGGTACAGGTGCTCTCCGAAGCGGGCAAGTCCGTCTCAAACATCATCGCCGGATAAGGATGCGTGTAGCTCTGATCGTGTGACGAGCTGACAGGACCAACGCCATTGCCCAGAACAGAGGTGATCTGGAGGGAAGTGGCATTATTGGGTGTGCCATCGGGCCAGTCAGGCAGGTACGAGGTGCCATCAAAATCGACGTCGGCACCAAGGCAGCCAGCAACGGTTGGGCCAGGGAAGCAAGGGGCATCATCCGCATCGCCATCGCCATTGGCGCCGACCTCAAAGTGCCCAGTCTCAACAGCGAAGCCAACGTTGGCCTGCAGGGCCGCCCAGGGCACGAAATTCCCAAATTTGGCGGTGTTGAACTCAGGGTGGAAATTGAAGTTGGTGGGCGCGCAGGTGGTGGCATCCAGGCTCTGGAAGCCGTTTTTCGCGCTGGCAACCATAAAGCCAGATTTCCCTGTAGACTTGTCAGTGATCCGGTTGATAAGCCCGTTATTCGTATCTTTGATGGTGATTTCCAGCTTGTCGCCCTGGTTCATGAGCAGGGTCTGCGCATTGGGCGTGAAGCTGGCATTGGTCGCGCTGGCCGGTCCCGCCGGGCCGGTTGGAATGCCGTCCATCTGGATGAAGGCGAAGTTGGTGGTCTCAAGACAGTTGGGGTTGCAGACGCCGTCGGCGGTGCATTCCAGACTGTTGATGTGCAGTGAGGCGCACCAGTGCGTCAGGTCGCAGCTAACCTGGCTGATGAAAGGCGAGAAGCCGGGCGGATAGAACTGCATCTCCAGGAAGGCCGAGCCCGCCACGTACGGATTGTTCTTGTCGCTGTTGGGGATACAGGCTCCCTGCGGGAACGAACCCGGATCACACAGCGCCATGCTGAACCAGAAGGCAACCTGGTTCTCGAATGTCTGGGTGGCCGGCAATGGGCGCTCGCGCGGCAGCGTGATGCTCCATTTGACGTTGTTGCCCGAATTAGGTTGGCTGGAGAGGAACTGAATGCTGGGCTCATCATGACCAACATAGTGGCCATTGTCATAGCCGCGTCCACTTCCATCGGGATCCTTGAAATCAGCACAGATCTGATAGGGCTTCAGCGGTTTCTGGATCTTGCTGTACCCATTACAATCCAGGTTGCCCTTCGGCGCGAAGGTTAACGATGCTGCTTTTGCGGTGCTGCGGGAAGATACTACAAATGTTGCCACCGGAACGGCGAGCGCGATGATCGCCACCATGGCACAGAGTGTCAGGAACCCCTTTGACCTGACTAAGCCTTTCATGCGTACTCCTGATTACCAAGAATGAAGATAGGGATACAATCTACAGGGAACAATATAAAACAACAAGACACGGCTCCATGGTATAAGGTGGCTTGTGGTAGCTGGCTAATAAATATTAAACCATATTACCCCCTCTTAATTAGGAAAGAGCGGGTTATGATATGGTAGAGATGAAGAGGAGAAACGCGCAAGTATATTGAGAAATCTTAACCTTACTCATTCTTACCACCTTGTCAAGCTTCAATCGCCGGGCTTATGTGTAGTGGCGCCCCTCGCAGGCGCCATGTTCCCAGCCGGCGATTGAAGCTTGACAGAGCGCTATGCGAGCGAGCATTGCTCCAGGGCGAATGCCAGCACGTCGGCCAGCAGTTCGTCGTCCTGCGTTCTGGTTGAGCCGATGCCGTGGCCTCCCTGGTACTCGACGCGCAGCAGGACCGGCCGGCGCGAGGAGGTGGCGGCTTGCAGGCGCGCGGCCATCTTCGCGGGCTGCCAGACAACGACGCGCGGATCGTTGAAGCCGCCGGTCAGCAGCACCGCCGGGTATGCCACTCCGTCCTGGACCCGCGTATAGGAATCAGTGATTGCCAGGTCCCTGAAGCCATCTTCGGTGGTGACGCTGCCGAATTCCTGGATATTGGGCGGGCCGTTCTCGGTGAACTCGGAACGCAGCGTATTAGTCACCGGCACATACATCAGCATGGCTGCCCATAGATCGGGGCGCCTGACCAGCGCGCCGCCAGTAGGGATGCCGCCAGCGCTGCCACCCTGGCCCACCAGCCGCTCTGGCCGCGTATACCCCTGCTTCACCAGGTGTTCGCCGCAGGCAATGAAGTCCTCGATAGTGGTGTGCTTGTTGAGCATCTGCCCTGCCTTGTGCCACGCGTCCCCATACTCGCCTCCTCCCCGTATATGCGCGACCGCGTAGACGCCGCCGCGCTCAAACCAGGCGAGCATCGACCCCTGGAAGAGGGCCCTGAGAGAGATGCCATAGGAGCCGTAGCCCTCCAGGATGGTCGGGTTGTTCCCATCGAGGGTCAGGCCTTTCTTATACATGATCGAGAGCGGGATCTGTGTACCGTCGTGGGCGGGGGCGAATACTTCGTGGACCTCCATAGCGCTCATATCAAGCGGCGAGGGTGGAATCAGTTCGCTATCTTCTATGAGCCCGTTGCCGGTGTCGTAGCGATAGGCGCGCGGCGCGACGAACCAGGACTCCATCTTGAAGAAGACCGCGCCATTCGCCTCATCATGCATCCATTCCCGGATCGTGCCATTGAAGGGCAGCGCCACCGGCGCGATCTCTCCGCTGCTAAGGTGTACATGCCGCATACGCGCGCTACCGCCCGCGAGGTCGAGCGTGAGCAGGGAGCCTCCGGCGGTGAGGAGAGCCTCGACGACCGCTTCACTCTCCGGCACAATGACGCTGGCACGCGCCAGATCAGGCTCTCTGAGCGATGTAGCGAGCACCTTGTAGCGGGGGGCATCCTTGTGCGTCAGGAGATAGATGGTATCCCCGGTGAACGCGAAGTCCGTAACCTCATCTTCGATGTCGGCAATTTTTTGCCAGGGGCACGTCTCGCGTTCGTTGAGCTGGGCGCGCAGTACCGCATATACCGTCAACTCCCGTCGGTCCCCATGCTCGATGCGGCCGATCACCCAGTCGCTGAGTGCAGAGGTGGCCAGGTAGGGCGCGTCCTCGCGCGCCATCTCGACCAGCGGATTGATACCGCGCCCGAAAACTGGCAGGTCGCTGTGGACATCTTCATCCAGGCGGTGTGTTTGATGTGGCGGCAATCCGCGTTCCTGTGGCGACCAAGTCGGAGAGCAACCGAGACATGAGCCGCGTATCCCCTGGATCGTCGAGTTCGAACTCGTCTATGCAAATGAGTGAGGCAC